>JAFXFQ010000090.1 GCA_017520365.1 Clostridia bacterium | reverse complement strand
GCTTATGAAAAAAATAATTGTTGCATTGCTTATATTGAGTATGGTTATTCTTGCTTCATGCGGTGCTGATACTGAAAAAGAACCGGAAACTACTGATGCTGCTGACATAACAGTAGCCGATGAAACAACGGCGGTTGACGAAACAACCGAAGACCCTTTTAATGATAAAGATAATTTTTCCGAAGAAACAACCGAAGATGAAGCCGTAGATGAGCCATTTCTCACTTTGCCGAGTGAGTATACAGAAGTGATTGAAGATTATAAAAATATCGTTGAATTCAGACTTTCCGATAACTTTAATAGTGAATGGAACAACGGTAATTTCGGTATCTATTACAAGTATCATAATGTAGATATTCACGGCGATTTCAGCAATATGATAGTTGAAATGCTGCCTTATGATCAGGAAGCTACAGTTGCATCATATGGTTATGTTCTTAAGGATATCAACAATGATACAATTCCCGAACTGTTTTGGGTATGCGGTGAGCTTGATAGTATTTATTCGATTCGTGCGATCTTTACAATAGCTGAGGGTAAGGCTCAGCTTTTGGATGCCTTCTGGTCAAGATATAAATGTGTAATTACCGATGAAGGTGAGCTTTATACTATGGGCTCAGGCGGTGCGGCTTATACAGAATATGAACTGAGAGTCCTTGATAAAAACAGTGCGCATCTTACAACTACAAAAGAGTTCGGTACGGATTATGACCATGAGAACAACTTAGCTCTTTATTACGTTTCAGAGGGAGAGAAGGAGTACATAAGTAAGGACAGATTCGATGAATTGCTTACAGATAATCCTTATGAGAGTGGATCGGAATTTTTAAAGAGCAATGTTTATCATTTTGAAACTGATCCCTGTTATTATCTTTGTGATCTTTCCGATGCGAATCTTATCAGTATAAAGGTTCCCGAACTCGGCGCAGATAAGCTGATTTATGACCGCGTTACCTTTTATCTTAAAGAAACCTGTGGTTTGTCGGAGCTTGAGCTTACAAAGTCTGAAAGCCTAAGCAATGATTTTGACGAAAGATTTGAAAATTTTGATTATACTGAATATTACATCGATATTGAAGCTACCGTTAAAAAGAAGAGCGATGAAATAGTAAGTATTACATTCAAAGGAATGTACAATTATAAAACCGCGGCTCATCCTAATCATATTTTCTTTACCCTTAATTTTGATCCTGCGACGGGTGAAAGAATTTATTTCGAGGATCAATATACGGTAAATGATGAAATGTATGAAATTTTCGTAAGACACGCTCAGAATGCCTTTGATAGCTTCGCAGGAGATACGGGAATATCGGTAGAAAATGATCTTTGTCAAATTGATACCTTTATGAATGGTATCAAGAATGAAAAAATTGTCTGTGTATACTATACTGATGACAGCATAGGGATTAAATATGAAGTCCCCCATGCGGCAGGAGATTATCAGACAGTAGAGATCCCACTTTCGGAATTGGAAGAATTAAAATAATAATTTGATTTGGTAAAGTTAACACAAAAACGGTAGGGGATGGCGCCCTCGACATCCCGCTCGCTAACTAACGGTTACAGCGATTCTTTACGTCTGTAATCGGGATGTCGAGGGCGCCATCCCCTACCCAAAACATTTAAATATTAAAAAGGACTGTTACATTTTGCAACAGTCCTTTTTATCAGAATTCGTATCCGAGCTTGAGAGCGATCTTATTCTTTTCAATAAGTGCAGCTTTTGTAGCGGGGATATCCTTGAGGATATATCCGAGGAAGGTATCGTAATCAAACATACCTGTAAGCTTGAGGATCTGTCCGAGAACGATAACGTTTGCCATACCGTCGATTCCGTTTTCGGATGCGAGGGCAGTGGCGGGGATGTAGCACACGTTGATGTCGTCTCTTTCGCTCTTCTTGTTTACAAGAGAGGAGTCAACGATCATAAGACCGCCTGCCTTTACGGCGGGCTCAAACTTATCAAAGGAGGGAAGGTTCATTGCTACGAGAACGTCGGGATTTGTAATAGTGGGTGCGCCGATCTCCTCATCGGAAATGATAACGGAGCAGTTAGCCGCGCCGCCTCTCATTTCGGGGCCGTAGGAGGGAAGCCAGGAAACCTGCTTGCCTGCGTACATTGCGCTTTTTGCCATTGCCTTACCGGAGAAGAGGATACCCTGTCCGCCGAAGCCTGAGAAAAGAATGGAGGTTGTCATATCAGTTTTCCTCCTTTGCTTCGATATCCTTATACGTACCGAGGGGGTACTGAGGCATCATATTGTCGCGGAGCCAATCAAGAGACTTTTCGGGAGACATACCCCAGTTTGTGGGGCAGGTGGAGAGGACCTCAACTATAGTAAAGCCCTTCTTATCTCTCTGATACTCAAATGCCTTCTTGATCTGCTTCTTTGCGGCGATGATGTTCTTGGGGGTGTCAACTGCAACTCTGGATGCAAGAGCTACGCCGTCAAGAGTGGAGAGCATCTCGCATACTCTGATGGGGTTACCCTGAATAGCCTTGTCACGGCCGTAGGGAGAGGTTGTGGTAACCTGTCCGAGAAGAGTTGTGGGTGCCATCTGACCGCCTGTCATACCGTAAATTGCGTTGTTTACGAATATGATTGTTATGTTTTCGCCACGGGTGGCCGCGTGAACAGTT
Source organism: Clostridia bacterium (assembly GCA_017520365.1). GTDB lineage: Bacteria > Bacillota > Clostridia > Oscillospirales > CAG-272 > Avispirillum. The sequence continues at coordinate 739 of JAFXFQ010000090.1, read as the reverse complement.
TCCGCTGTACCGATAGCCGCAAGGTCGCCGTCACCCTGATATGTAAATACAAAGTTATCGGGATGAGTTCTCTTGATACCTGTTGCAACTGCAGGCGCACGTCCGTGAGCCGCCTGTACCATATCGCACTCAAAATAATTATAAGAGAATACAGAGCATCCGACGCTTGCAACGCCGACTGTCTGACCCTCGATGCCAAGCTCGTCGATAACCTCGGCAACTAAACGGTGTATAATACCGTGTGTGCAGCCGGGGCAGTAGTGAAGAGGCACGTCTGAAAGAGCGTGGGGTCTGTCAAATACTGTTTTCATTTCAGCTTCCTCCTTTATTTGCTGATTTCGCTGTTGATCTTCTTGATATTCTCAAGAACAGCTTCGGGTGTGGGTATCATGCCGCCGGTTCTGCCGTAGAAGTGTACGGGAGCCTTGCCGTTTACTGCAAGACGAACATCGTCGATCATCTGTCCCTTGGACATCTCGACGGAAAGGAAAGCCTTTGCACGGTCTGCAGCAGCGGCAATATTCTTCTTGGGGAAGGGCCAGAGTGTGATGGGACGGATAAGTCCTACCTTGATGCCCTCCTCACGTGCTGCCTTGATGGCAGTCTTGCAGATGCGGGCAGTAATACCGAAGGAAACGAGAACGATGTCTGCATCCTCTGTGAGATACTCCTCACACCTTGCCTCTGTTTCTTCAATAAGATCGTACTTCTTGTATCTTTCGTCCACAACGTCCTCAAG
>JAFXFQ010000089.1 GCA_017520365.1 Clostridia bacterium | reverse complement strand
TTTATAAGGTCAAATACCGAGTATTCTTTTTGCGTTTTCGGAAAGGATGAGCTCACGCTCGGCGTCTGTGATAGAGGGGTCGAGGGTGACGGCTCCGATATACATTGCAGGATTGCAGGTGGGATAGTCTGAGCCGAAAACAAATCTTTCAACTCCGCATTTGTCAATGCCCGTTCTCAGCATTCCATGGCGAAAAACGCCGTAGCCGGAAATATCAAGATAGAAGTTTTCACATCTTTGCATCCATTCAACGTGTCGCATAAAGTCGTGATATTCGCCGGGGTGTGCGGATACTACCTTGAGTCGGGGGAATGCCTCTGCCAGCATACCTTGCTCAGGTACTTCGCCGCTGTGGAGGCTGAGGGTCATCTCATATTCTTCTGCAAGGCTCAGTATCTCATAGAAATTCTTGTTTGTAAAGCTTCCCCATCCGTCAAGATAAGGTACAAGCTCACCGATGAGATCTATTCCCATTGCGTGCATACGCTCGATCTCTTCCATCGATTCACGGACATAATCGGGGTGGACATGGAAGCCGGGAATATAGAAATCGCCGTAGATCTCGTGAAGCTTCAATGCTTCCTCGTTATTATGCTTTATTTTGTCCCACCAACAGTTGCCGTACTCGCCTACAAAGGCAACGCTACCGCAGATGCGTGAAACACCAAGGGAGCGCATAAGCTCAATGGTGTAATCCGTATCCATTTTAAAGGTTTCGGGGTGGTTACAGATATTTGTCAGAGGTGAAAGAAAGGGGTGGGTGTGAAAATCAATTATTTCAAATTCCATAATACTGTGTCAGTTAAGCGCAAGGGAGGCGCAGGTCTCTTCAATTATCTCTCTTTCAGAGAAGGGGACCTTCTTTCCGCAAATGAGCTGGTAGGTCTCGTGACCCTTGCCTGCGAAAAGAACGATATCTCCGTCCTTTGCCATATCGATGGCCTTTACTATAGCACTTTTTCTGTCTGCGATGCATTCATATTCAGCGCCCTTCATAAAGGAAGCGATGTCGGCTATGATCTTGTCGGGGTCTTCAAAATCGGGGTTGTCCGATGTGATTATGGAGTAATCCGCAAATTTTGCCGCTGCTTCACCAAGCTCCTGTCTGCGGCACTCTGTTCTTCCGCCAACGCTTCCGAAAACGCAGATAAGGCGTCGCGGCTCATACTCGCGCAGTGTCTGCAGTGCCTTTGTGAGGCTTATACCGTTATGTGAATAGTCAATAACAAAGGTGGTGCCGGCCTTGCCCTCAACTATCTCAAATCTGCCCTGAACGGGGGTGCGGGAGAGGACCTCTGCCGATCTTTCAAGGCTTACGCCCAGAGCCGAGCAGATGGCCATAGCACAAAGACCGTTGTAAACGCTGAATGCGCCGGGAGTCATAAGCTGAACGGGTATGGTAACGTTATCAGCAGTACAGTCGAAGCTGATGCCGAGGGAGGTGGCATTTCTGTATCGCTCAGGTGAGGATGCTGTCAGGTCAGCCTCCTTTTCAATGGAGAAGGAGAGCTTTTTTGCGCTGTTGTCCTTTATCATATAAGCAAAAACAGGGTCGTCTGCATTATAGATAACGGCTTTTGATGGATAAAGGTCGAAAAGACGCTTTTTCGCATTCATATATTCGTCAAGGTCTGCGTGCTCGCCTGTGCCGATGTGGTCGGGTGAGAAGTTAGTAAATGCGGTTACCTCAAAGGAAAGACCCTCTACTCTGTGGTGCATCAGCGCCTGAGATGAGACCTCAATAACGACGTATTGAATGCCTTCCTCCACCATAATGGAAAAATAGTGGTGGAGCTGAAGACTTTCCGGGGTAGTATTTGCAGTTTCAATATGGCGGCCGTTGATGATAACGCCGTTGGAGCCGATATAGGCACAGCTCTTTTGCGAGGCGTTAAGTATAGCGGCAACGAGAAGAGAGGTAGTGGTCTTACCCTTTGTGCCCGTTATTCCGATGATCTTCAGCTTGTCTGCAGGTCGGCCGTAGAAGTCCGCGCTTATCACCGCAAGGGCCTCTCTTGTGTTGGGAGTGATGACCTGGACCGCATCTTCGGGAAGATCGACCTTTCTTTCGCAGAGAAAAGCACGGGTGCCGTTATCGTATGCGCTCCTTGCAAAATCGTGGCCGTCACGGTTCGCTCCCGGGAGACAAACGAAAAGGTCTCCTGCCAGCGCGGCTCTTGAATTATAGGTTATCCCCATTATCTCAACGTCTGAGACCTCATTGTGGGGGATGTTTTTTATAAGCTCATTAAGTTTCATTTTGTAGGATAATCCTCTCCAAAGCCTATGGGAGTGCTTCCGCAGGCCTTAATGGCGGTATAAGCAAGCACCTCCAGAGAATCGGTGAAAATAGGGTCTCCGCCCACGGCTCTGTTAATAAGTGAAAGCTCTGTGCAACCAAGTATGAGCTTGTCGCATCCCTTGTCGGTCAGGTGCCGAACGATGCTGTAGAACTTGTCAAGATCCGGTGCACGTCCGCTTTTTACGTCATCGTAAATAAGCTGGTGGAGGTATTGCTGGTGCTTTTCGTCAGGTGCCTCCCACATAAGGCCTCTCTTTTCAAGCTGAAGCTGATAGGAGCCACTGGATACAGTTCCCGCAGTAGCCATTATGCCTGCCTTCCTATAGCCGGCACGCTTGAGATGCTCGCTTGTCTCCTCAATAATGCTTGGCACGGGTACCTCAACGTGTGCTCTTATCTCCTCAACAAAGTAATGTGCTGTGTTGCAGGGAATAACGATAACATCTGCTCCGTAGACCTCAAGTCTGGTAGCATCCTCCACCATATATGGAAGGGGGCTGTCGTCACTTTTGCCCGTAATAAAGGCTGTTCGGTCGGGAGTGGAGGCGCGTGAGGACAGGATTATATCAATGTGATCCTGATCTCTCTCCGCTTTTGTATGGGCGCAGATAAGCTCATAGAAATAGGCGCTTGCCATAGGGCCAAGACCGCCGAGTATTCCAAGAAGAGGTTTCTTATCGGTGCTCATTGCTGCACCCTCCTTTTAAGTAAAATGAAAGATCAGAGGCTTCGCCATTGGCGAGGGCTTCATCAGTTGTTTTTTGGATAATATGTTTTGAACTTCTTTTTCTGGCGCTGATTCATAACGAATACGCAGGCGCAACGGAGGGGATTCATTGAAAGGTCGTGCTTGTAGGACAGAGAAGCGGTGCTCTTGCCTGCTTTTTTAAGCTCCTTTGCGCGCTTTACAAGCTCACGGTCCTCTGTATATTCAAAGGCAACGGAGGCGGGAACAAAGTGCCAAAAATGAACGTTTTCGTTGAGAACACAGTCATCGCCGCCGTCATTCCATTTCTCAACGGCAAGTCGGGCGATATTCATACCGCAGCTTGTGACGTAGAAGTTGCTTCTGCCCTGACGCAGGTTGATCTCGAATACTCTGAAATCGTTGCCCTCGCCGGTGTACTTGATATCGAAGTTGGAAAAGCCTGTGTAGCCTAATGCCTCAAGCATATTCTTAATATTTTCGGCAAATGCATAATCTTTCACGGGCTCAGTTACGATAGCAGCGTGGTTTCCCAGGCCCTTTGGTGTATGCTCCTCGATCATTGTGTGGCCGAGGCACATTGCTCTGACCTTTCCGTTTTTGTCGGAGAAGGCTGTGAGAACTCGCATATGAGAGTCTCCGCCGGGAACAACCTTTTGCAGGATAAGCTTGTCGGGATACCCTGCGCCGTAGATCTCCTTGGAAATACGAACAGTATCTGCGGGGTCCTTGGCAAAGTAGACCTTCTTCATACCGTCAAAGGGGAACTTCCAGTAGTCAACGCTTGAGGAAGGCTTTACAACAATGGGGTATTTAAAGCCCAGAGCATCTGCTGTCACGTCCTTCTCATCGGGTACTGCGGAGAGGACCACGGTATCGGGATAGGGAATGCCGAATTCCTCGCACACCTGATAAAACTCGGCCTTCTTCTGGATAGAGGTGTAGAGGTCGGCTGAGGGGGAGGGGGCTATGTACTGAGGCAGAAGCGCTTTCTTGCGGATGATCATAGCCGCATAGTCGTCAGTACAACCGAAAAGATAGAGGCGTGCGCCCTTATGCTCTTCGGCAAATGCAGAAAGTTCCTTTATCATAGTGTCCTCGTTGTCAATATCGGGGACGATTTTAAAGTTGATTATTTTTGAATATTTAGTTGCGGATATCTCATATCTGCCGAAGGCGTAGGATTTTACGCCGTATGCCTCGTGAAAAGCGCGGGCAAAATTATAGCAGTTCAGATCCGCACCCAAAAATACAGGAATAATTTCGTTATTCATAAAAATCTCCTTTTATGCAAGTGCAGAAATTAACCGATAAACTGAGAGTGCCATACAAGGAAGGTATATGCTGTCCAGATCTTGCGGCGGTGGTGGGGAACGTCATTGAGAAGTCCAAGTAGCTTTGGTTGATCGAAATATTCTGCTGCAATGTCAGACTCAAATGCTGTTCTCACCTTAGCTGCGAAGGAGGGATCCTGCAGCCACTGAACGATGGGAACGGGGAAGCCCTTTTTCTTTCTGTTCGCCCACTCGTCGGGAAGCGTTTTGTTGGATGCGTGGCGAAGCACTGCCTTCGTATCGCCTGCGATCTTGTAGGATGCGGGGTAGGTAGCCGCCTCCTCCATAACGAAACGATCAAGATAGGGAACACGAAGCTCCAGAGAGTGAGCCATGCTCATTTTGTCAGCCTTAAGGAGGATATCTCCGGGGAGCCACAGGTTAAGGTCAAGATATTGCTTCTTTTCAAGCTCGGGAAGGTCCTTCACTCTGTCGTAAATGGGAGCTGCCACCTCTCTTGCCGTGGGTCCCACACGGTACTTGGGATTTAGAATATCGTAAGCCTCCTTCTCATCAAACACGAGAGCTTGACCGATAAACCAGTCCTCGGGACGTCCGGAGCCCTTTATGATAAAGTCGTGGCCCTTGAAGTAGGGAAGCTTCTGTGCAATGCTTGATGCACCTCTGCGAATAAATCCGGGGAGCTTTTTATATTTTCTCATAGAGGGGGTCTCATCGTACCACTCATAGCCGCCGTAGATCTCGTCTGCACCCTCACCGGAAAGAACAACGGTAACGTGCTCCTTTGCAAGACGAGCAAGAAAATAGAGGGGAACGGAGGAGGGATTGGACTGAGGCTCATCCATATGATACTGGATATCGGCAAAGGCTTCAAGGCAACGCTCCTTTGTCAGCATATCGCAGTAATTGTTGATTCCCAGCTTCTTTGAAAGCTCGGCAGCCTCTGTGGTCTCGTCAAAGCGAGCAGTGCCGTCAGTGCTCTCAAAGCCCACGGAGAAGGTGTCGTCGGGCATAAGGCAGGCGGTGATATAGCTGGAGTCAACGCCACCGGAAAGGAATGAGCCTACCTCAACATCGCTGATACGGTGAGCCGCAACAGACTCGCGCACTCTGCGGTCGATCTCCTCAGCACTTTCGTCAAAGGAGAGGGTGGTCTTCTTTGAAAAGTCAACGTCCCAGTAGCGTTCAACGTGCATTTCGCCGTTTTTATAGGTAAACCAGTGAGCTGCGGGGAGCTTGAAGGTGCCTTTGAAGAAGGTTTCCTCCATTGCGCTGTACTGGAATGTGAGATAGGGCCGAAGAGCCTCGGGGTTTACCTCTCTCTTGAAGTCGGGATGCTCAAGAAAGCTCTTGATCTCAGAGCCGAAAACAAGACCGGAGGGAGTTTTTGTATAGTAATAGGGCTTGATGCCGAAATAGTCGCGTGCTCCGTATAAGGTATTTGTCTTCGTATCCCAAACGGCGAAGGCAAACATACCGCGAAGCTTAGAGGCAAGGGCGGTGCCATACTCCTCAAAGCCGTGGATGATCACCTCTGAGTCGCAACGGGTCTTGAAAACGTGGCCCTTTGCGATGAGCTCGTGACGGATGTCCATGAAGTTGTAAATCTCGCCGTTGAATACGGAGACAACAGTTCTGTCCTCGTTGTACATTGGCTGTGCGCCATCGGCAAGGTCGATTATGGAAAGGCGGCGAAAACCGAGAGAGATGGAGTCAGCCTCACCTTCGCCACTCATATGGTAGCCTTCCATATCCGGGCCGCGGTGGATGATCCTGTCTGCCATTTTGCGAAGGATATCGTTTCGGTTGACGATGTTACCGGTAAAACCAACAAATCCGCACATAACGTTACCTCATTATCAAAATAATTATTCATATTATTATAGCACACACTATATTAAAAATAAAGAGGGAAAGTTGAATTTTAGCTCCCACTTTAAGACTTTCTCAGAAAATGCTATTGTAATTGAGGAAAATTAAAGCTATAATAGGTTGAAAAATTTATTTTTGATGATCGGAGCTGTCTGTTTCAAAGGTATTAATATGAACAAGCTGTTTGAATTTATAGAAAGCGTTAACAGTGTGGTCAACGATTTTGTGTGGGTCAGGATCGGCCTTGTGCTCCTTTTTGGTGTAGGTGTCATTCTCACCGTTTCAACAAGGTTTTTCCAGCTTACACACATACGCCACTGGTTTTCCTCCACTATAGGAAGCATTTTCAAAAAGGATAATAAGGGCGGCGATAAGAAAGGCAGTGTATCGCAGTTTCAGGCACTTTGCACGGCACTTGGCGCAACCATCGGAACAGGTAACATTGCGGGCGTATCGGCTGCAATAGTTCTCGGTGGGCCCGGTGCAGTCTTTTGGATGTGGGTCGCTGCCTTCTTCGGTATGGTAACAAAGTTCTGTGAGATAACCCTTGGCATTTATTTCAGGAGAAGAAATGAAAAAGGCGAGTGGGCAGGCGGCGCTATGTACTATTTGAAGGACGGACTCGGTGCAAAGAAGGGCTGCAAGACTCTCGGCGCAGTACTTGCCGCGGTTTTTGCCGTGTTTACTATGATCGCATCCTTCGGTATAGGAAATATGGGGCAGGTAAACACTATAGTTCTCAATTTTGAGGGAGCAATGTTCAAGGGAGTAGACCTGGGCGCTGTTTTCGGCATCCCCGTTCTCAGCATTATCCTCGGTGCAGTGATCATGGCTCTTGCAGGCGTTATTATTCTCGGTGGAATAAGCCGTATCGCAAGCTTTGCCGAAAAGGTGGTTCCTTTTATGGCTATAGGTTACGTGCTCGGCTCCGTCGTTCTTCTGATAGTCAATTATAAAAACTTTTGTCCCGCCTTTATCTCAATTTTTCGCTTTGCATTTAATAACGAGGCTCTTGTTGGCGGAGCGGCGGGTGCAGGCATTGCACAGATAATCACTCAGGGCTGCAAAAGAGGTATGTTCTCAAATGAGGCCGGCCTCGGCTCTTCAGTTATGGTGCACTCCTCCGCAGATGTCCGCGAGCCTGTTAAGCAGGGAATGTGGGGAATTTTTGAGGTCTTCTGCGATACTTTTATTGTTTGCTCAATGTCCGCAATGGTGGTTCTCTCAGCCGGTCTTGTCGACCTTGAGAGGGGAGTCATTAAGGAGGGGGTCAATGATGACACTCTTGTTTCCACCGCCTTCGGCAGCGTGTTTGGCTCCTTTGGAGAGATATTTGTTGCACTGGCAATATTTCTGTTCGCATTTACCACCATCGTCGGTTGGTCGCAGTACGGTGCAAAGGCAACGGAGTATCTTTTCGGCGTTGGCAGTATGAAGATATATCAGATAATTTTTGTGGCGGCGGTCATTTTGGGAGCGGTAATGCAGAGCTCTCTTGCCTGGGACATTTCCGATACCTTTAATGGACTTATGATGATCCCCAACCTTATCGGTGTTCTTGCAATGCTTCCTCTTGTTACTAAGCTTGTGCGCAATTATGTTGACAGAAGGATCAAGGGAAAGAAGGACGTTGTACCCATGCTTTCCTATGACAGAACCATTCAATCGGAAATGGAAAAGAAATTAAATAAATGACAAAAAGCTCTGCGTTCTGCAGAGCTTTTTGATTTGGTTCTTTTTTAAAACATATAGATAAATTAGAGTTTGAAGTGTAGATTGATCAGTCGGTAGGGGACGGCGCCCTCGACGTCCCATTGCAAACATAACATATACATCAATACCAAACGTCTGTAGCACAAGGATTGATAGCCATT
>JAFXFQ010000011.1 GCA_017520365.1 Clostridia bacterium | reverse complement strand
TATCATTAAGGCTTCTCTCGTAGATTCTGCGGGCGAGGAGATGTGTGACCGCTTTACCGACCTTCAGAATACAACTGCTTATAAGAATTTCGAAAAGCAGACTATCCATGACTTTGAAGACAGATACGTTGTTAATTTTGATGATTCTGAGGATAACAATTTCGGCGTACTGAACGAGAACGTTGTGGTCGTTGAGCCCGGCCGCGGTGAGAATATCTTCACCTATATCAATAACCTGGACGATTCCGGTGAGGAAAGCGACAACGTCGAGGAATACTATGAATTCGAGAATCCCGGTGACGAGATAAGCGATCTTGAGCCCGGTGATTACGTATACATAGAGGATACGACTCATCTTATTAAGGTAGAAAACGTTCTTGAGCTTGATTCCAACACCGTGCGCCTCACCCCTGATAAGGATATGGAGCTTTATGAGGCATATGACGTGGTGAAGGTGGATACGGTCGTATATGCCGAAAGCGCAGAGCTTCAGGGCGCAGGCGTTTCACTGGCTGCCAGTGACGAGGATGTAAGTGTCGGCGGCGAATTCAATGCTGAGCTTGGCGGAAGCTTTGAGAAGGAGCTTACCGAATGGCTGAAGCTTGAGGGTAGCCTTACCGGCAGCTTTAGCGCTGAAATCAAGATAGCATACGACATCAGATGGTTTGCTAAGGATGAGTTTACCTTCTCCTTGATTACCGGTACAAACATCAAGGCAAGCATAACCTTGTCTGTATTCACAAATAATGATGATCTTCTTGAGGATGCTCAGGAAGAGAAGGCACTTACTGAAATAAAGCTTGGTAAGCTGAAGATACCCACCAATATCCCCGGCCTTACCATTACAACAACACCGTTTATTCCTCTGGAGGCAGAGCTTTCAGCAGGAATCACAGTTGAATATACCAACAAATCAAGAAGCGGCTTTATCTTCAGCAACATTAACGGCAAGCAGAAGATAGACAAGAAGGAAGAGACAACCAAGTTCTACGGCGAGGGTAAATTCACCGTAAAGGCAGGCCCCAAGGTGGAGGTTGGCGTGGAATTCCTTGAAGAGGTTCTTGAGGCTAAGCTTACTATCTTCGGCGGCTTACAGGTAGAGGCAACACTGGTTCTGCGCTCCGATTATCTTGAGGAAACGACGACAGACGATATGCATGCCTGCAATGCGTGCCTCGACTGCGACGTATCCTGGTTCTTTGAGGCAAATGCATCCCTTACCTACAATCTTAAGCCCGGTAAGAAGAACAAGAAGGACGACAAGAATAAGCTTTCAGGAAAGCTGATAAATATCGATATCGTAAAGGCAAGCGGCCATTTCCCCATATCCCCCAAGTGCTACATATCTCTGTTGAATGACGCAGCAAGTGTCTTTGAGGGAGAGATTACCTTCGGCTGGGGTGAATGTCCCAACAAGAAATACAGAACCGAGTTCGTTGTAAAGGACGAGGACGGAAACGAGATACCCAACGTTGAGACCGTTATCACCAATTACGCAGGAGAAAATTACGGCGGCGGAAACACTAAGTTTGCCGAGTACCTGTATAAGGGTGAGTATATTGCACTTTGCTCCGTGGAGGGCGTTTCCTACCACGAGATCTTTGAAGTAGAGGACAGCGCACAGACTGTCACTATCCTTACAGTAACAAAGGGAACCCTTGAAGGTAAGATCTGCGATGCCGAGGACCGTGTTACCGTGCTTCCCGGCGCTTTGATTGAGATATACAAGGACGGAGAGCTTTATACAACTAAGACTGCCGACTCAAACGGCGCATATTCAGTTGAGCTTCACGTTGGCGAGTATACGATCAAGATTTCCCACGACGGCTACATTGACTTTAAGTGCCATGCAACGGTAGAGCCCGACCGGACCACGTATATGGAGACATTCCTTATGATTGAGGGCGAGGAGGGCGATGAAGGCGCTGCAAGCGGAAAGGTCATGAACTCTCTCACAGGCGAAGGCGAGGACGGAGTTACCCTTGAGTTCCTCCCCGACTGGAACAACAAGTCTGAAACTGCAGAGGCTGTTGCATCCACCACTTCCGATTCTGACGGTGATTACGAGATCGAGCTTCCCATCGGTAACTATACAGTAAGAGCATCAAAGGAAGAGTTTACTACCTCCTACTTCAATATCATCGTTATTCCCGACGAGACAACAGATAACCAGAACGGCGTGATCACACCCGTGCTTGGTGAGGGAGAGGGCGATAACTACCTGATCACTCTCAGCTGGGGTGCAAACCCGAGAGACCTTGACTCTCACCTTGTCGGACCTCTTACCAACGGCGGAACCTTCCACGTATTTTACAGCGACAAATCTAAGTATGACGGAGACATTGAGGTATGTAATCTGGATTACGATGATACCAGCAGCTACGGTCCCGAGCATATCACGCTTGTCACGTTGACAGACGGAGCTTACTATTTCTACGTTCACAAATATGCAGGTACAGGCGAGATTCCCACATCAGAGGCCCGTGTTACCATCGAGCGCGGAAATACCCTTGTGGCTGTATATAACGTACCCACAAGCCTTGCGGCTGCAAGATACTGGAACGTATTTGCTATCAAGGATGGACAGATCATTGTCAGCAACACCATCACAGAATCTCCCGACACCTCTTACGCAGGCTAAGGGAAGGAAGTACCGACGACAGTGACAGTAATTTATTTATAATGAATGCGGCCTGTATAAGCTTATACAGGCCGCAAACATAAGAAAACGAAAACAAACAAAACAGGGCGGTCGCCGTTAAGCGACCGCCCTGTGCTTTTGTTTTTTTGTGCTTTTGTGCTTTTGTGCTTTTGTGCTTTTGTTCTTTTTTGGGGAATTTAGCTTGGATCGAGCATTCCGTTTGCGGGTGCTATGCCCCAAGCCTCCTGAACTGCCGTGGCAGGCTCTGATTGGATCGCAGATGCGATTATCTGAACGTTCAGGCTGTAACCTTCCGGAGCTTGAGCTGCAAAGGCAGTTTCAATAAGGTTTGAGGTCACTGCATCGGGCTCAATGGCAGCTGCATGATACCAGAATCCGTCAGAACCCTTTTTCCATCCCTCTGAAGCCCAGGTCACGTTGTAATCAACACCCTCCACAGGTGATACTGCAAGAACCTTGCCCTCATCGTCAACAAACGTGACCACGACTACAGCGCGTATATAAGCCGCAGTATTTCCTGTGTTTCGAACCTTTACATCGCTTTTAACGCCGTTTTCGAAGACCTCTTCGACGCCGCAGGAGACGATAGCAGGCTCGAAATCGTTTGACACAGTATCGGTCTCAGACATCAGGTATGCATATACAACTCCGACTGAGGCTGCCGCAAGACAAACACACAGGGCAACGACAGCGATTATTATAAGGTTAAGCCTTGGGGATCTTTCTTTCATACCGTTGCCTCCTTTGTGCTTTTTCATCAGAAACGATTGTCCTTTACTGCATTGCCATCAAGCCACTTGCCGTGCTCGCGGCTGTTATCGAATATTATCTCATTGGCTCCGACGTTATGCTCAAGGTTGATGCTTTGCTTTGCGGAATCGTTTTCATATCTCCAGGACCAGTCGGTAAGCTCGGTTACGGTGTACTCGCCTGTTCTGAGCCTTGTGATAGTCACAGAGCTGTTGCCGATAACGGTAACCGTCAGGTTCACACCCTCGGTATCTGTACCCTCTTTACCGACAATGTTGAAGATAAATACCTGATCTGCATCCATAGGATCCGAGGATCTTGTGGTGATGGTCAGATCTGTTTCAAGAGCGGTAAACCTTGCATAGTAAGTGGTTGCCGACCATACCTGTGCAGACTTTTGGGGCACGAGCTTGTTGTCAGCGTTTACAAAGGCTGCATCAACGGGAGTCGTGCAGGCACGATCGGTATACCATCCGTCAAAAATAAATCCGGGGGCTATTATGGGTGATGAGCCATTGGGCATACCGCTTATGGCGGCTATGTTTTCGGAGTACATACTGAGCTGTCCGCAGCCGTCGGGGCCGACTATCTGGTACTTGATCGCTATTGTTTTCTCCTGATAGAAGAATTCAATAACGTTGAACTCAGTGTTGGCTGAGATGCTGAGGGTCTTTACCTCTTCGCTGACTCGCTCATAACCCAAGCTCTCCAGATTCAGGGCATTTTCTGCTATCTGTGTGCCGAATCTTTCTGTGCCTTCTTTTTTAGTGTATATCTCTTTTCCTGTGACAGAATCAAGATATTTTACCGTGTATCCGTATTCGTTACGGTCGTAATAAAGCTCTATGAGCATACCCTCGGCGCCGAGCACTTCAGTTACGGTCGTACCTGTAACAGGTGTTACTACGCTGTTGACCTTGGTCTTGCCGCCGTTAAAGCTGAAGCCTGTGATTGAAAGGGCTTCGGCAGAGTAGCTGTTGCCGATAATACCTACCAGGTCCTCGGAGCGGTATTCGCGGTAGGTGCCGCCTTGAATGTTCTCGATATAGTGAACGACGCGGTAGTAAGCGTTTTCCTCATCGGGCTCATAGTAGAATGTGATAACGTTGGAAGCATAAACGCCGTTTTCGTCCACAACAGAATCGTCAGCGGAGAGGACCAACCGCTTTTGGTAAGCGTCGGGCATCATCTTATCAAAGCGCTTGAAGGTTTCCGTTGCTACGGAAAGCATATTGTCAAGCACAAGCTTGTCCTCGCAAAGCTTTTCTCCGGTTTCGGCATTGATATACTGAACCTTGTAGGGCATTGACTCAACGTATACATAATAGAATGTAAACTCATGAGTTCCGTCAACGCTCATGGTGATGGTGTGGCTGCTTGTCATGGGATAGTAGCCCAGGCGATAGCCTTCGTTAAGATCATTGCCTGCCTTTGCCTCAAAGGTCTTGTTGTGGCCTGCAAGGGAGCTACCCTCGGTGGGCTCGGCAATTTCCTCGCCGGTAGTCAGCAGCTTGTAGTAGATCTTATAGTCAACTGAAACGTACGAGCTCCACTTTGCATATATGTCTATATCGTCAACAACGGGGATTCCGTTAAAGGCGAAGGCCTTTTCGACCATTACGCCGTTGACCTCGTCCATATAGAACCATCCCTGGAAGATATAGTTTCCGTTTGTGATATCACCCTGGGGGGCGTTGGCAAAGCCGTTGTGATCAACTATCTGATCGGTGCCGATCTGCTCAGAGAGAGTTGCATCCTTGTATACGCGAACAGTGTGCTTGACAGGCTCCCACTTTGCATAGAGCATCAGGTCTCCGACAGGCATCGTGAGAGTATCCCAATCCACCTCTGTTCCGTCAAAGCAGCCGGGAGAGGTGTACCAGCCTGCAAATGCGTAGGCATTGGGCTCAATGTTGGGATAAGGAGGCACAAAATCATAGTCGGCAAGAGGCGCCTCATACATTATGCCCCAAACAGTCTTGTCATCCAGCACCGTATCCTCGTTTTTGAAGCTGAGCTCGTGGTCGACGATACGGTTATAGTACATATTTACTGTCTTACTTGAGGACAGCTGTCCGTTGCTGCCGAAGGCAGGGTCGGACTCATAGGTGGTGAAGCCCTCGATCTCAAAGAAGTCCTCGGCCTTTGTAAGGTAAGAATATCTTGCGTAGATGGTATGATGCAGCATATACTGTCTGCCGTCATACTCCTTGACGGGTCCCGTATATCCGGGAAGGACCTCAAGGTAGTAGTTCATGGTATAGAGATCTCGGTCCGCCACATCAACAGTCAAGGTGAAGTTCTCAGGAATCATTTTTGAAATATACACCAGAACCTCGGTGTAGGTCTTTGATCCGGAGGGCTTCCATCTCTGGCCGTCATCGTAGACAACCCCGTTGTCATCGGTTACAGGCCAGCAGTCTTCAATTGACTGCTGATACTTTGCATAAATTGTCTTTACAACGTTTGTGCTTGAGCTTCGTGTACATGCGGAGGTATGAGTGTGATTTTCGGGTATGGGACACACCACACGGAGACATTTTTCAGTGTGAACGTGCATATCAGCGCCACAGCTGTACTCATAGCAGGAATCATCGTGGATATGGATGGTGTCTGCGTAGCAATCTGTGCCGTGAGTGTGGTTTGCTTTTTCGCAGAGGCAGTTTGTACCGTGAGTATGCTCAGTATCGTAGTCGCAAACGGGGTCAACGATAACTCCATTGGAAACGCCTCGGCCGGTATAGCGATACCAGGTACCCTTGATGTAAATGTAGTAGGTGAGGCCGCTTCGGTAAATATAGCCGTCGTCCACGTTTTGGGGAGCTCCGCGGAGATTTGTCTGGGCGTTGCCAACGCTGTTCCAGCAGCTCTTTGCGTGAGTATGCTCTGTAAGCTGACAGTCACAGTTAAGCTGACCGTGGATGTGCTCCTCAAGGGTGCAGACCAGACATTCGGGAGTGTGCTCCGTATGCTCGGTCACCGTGCAGGTGAGCTTGGGGTCACATTCTTCTGTATGCACGTGAGACAAGCCGCAGATATCCTCGTAGCAGTCATCTGCATGAGTATGTCCCGGGGCGATGGTACACAGACCGGGCGCCTTGAAGGTAATAGAATAATAATTTCTTGTGTAATATACGTTAACTACTGTTGAGCCGTCACCCTCAACAAGTACGTTCTTTTCTGTTTTAGCTTCGTTGAAGGTGAAATACTGCTCGTCATCAATACCTTCAACAAGGGAAATAAGGTCCTCGCCGTCTACAAATGTGCCGGAAAGAGCTGTGCGGTCATCAAGATAACCCCAATAGCTGTAGTCAGAATCATTTGCATTTTCTCTCCAGAAGACCAGAGTGTACTTTGTCTCCTGGGTGATCCAGCGTGCGCGGTAGCGCAGGTTGGCGCTGGGCACGTTTATCGTGCCGCCTGCGTCAAGGGCATAAGCTTCTTTTTGCTCCTCGGTAGGTGCTTCTCCGCCGTATGAAATAAGCTCCCAGCCGTCGAAAACGTAGCCTCGGCGTATCGGAACGTTGGCTCCTACGGGAGCGCCGTAGCGAGTATAGACGGGATCGGATCCGTAGCCTCCGTCCATATCAAAGTCAACAAGATAATAATTTCGGTCATAGCGGATCTCAATGACCGTACTTCCGTCGGCAGCAACGGGCAATCTTTCATATGCCAGAGGCTTGAAGCCGGGAAGCTCCTCCTCACTCTTTGCAAGACCGGTGCCTACAATAGAGTTTGTCAGCGCCTGACTTTTTGTAATATAGTCGTAATGGAGTGAGTAATCGTCATCAAAAATGTTCTGCAGGTGGTGATGCACGGAGAATTCCACCAGTGCAGGCTCGTAAATGATGTTTATGACAATGTCCTCTTGAACGTTTTTAAGGTCAATGTCAACTGATTCGGCCGAAACGTATTCCTCTCCGATACGTCGGAAGGGGGCATAGCCTACGACCTTTGGACTGGGGATGGTTGCCTTAAAGTCACTGCCTTGGGCAACAGTTGCGCCGTAAGGCTCAAAGGCAATGGAGTTGTTATCAAACAGATAGTTGATTACAATGGAATGAGAGGAATATTCGGGATCGGACAGAGGTGCGGGCCTTGAAGCACGCATTACCGCATAGGGGCCAATGTCACCATACGTAACTGAGGGCTGCTCTTCGTTGGAGGCAATGATCATGATCTCATCCGAATAGACCTCGCCCTTCATAGCTTCTGCGGTCTCTGTTTCTGTGGCTTCAGCGGTATTGGCAGCTTCTGCAGTCTCTGCAGCTTCCGTGGATCTTGCAACGTCGCTGAGGGGCATATGCATCCTGCAGCGGATCCTTGCAACACATTCTGAATCAAGCATACTGCCGATAAGAGCGTGGGTGACCCAAATGTTATCTGCAAAGCAGTTGTAAATATCTATCCAACGGTCAGACAGGGGATCCTTTATCTGCCACTGGTATGCAAAAACGTCGCCATCTGCAACGGCGTTAAGGCGAAGCTTGGCATCCTTGTAAAGGGTGACCTCTGAAACGCGCTCGTCGTCTATTGCAATGTAAGGCCTTGTGATATCCTCGCTTGCGTTAGCGGAAAAAGAGGGTATCATAAACTCAAGCCATACCTGAGTAACGGTCAATACGGCCAGAAGCAACGCTATTACCTTTATTGCTTTGTGGTTAAACAAACCTTTTTTCATTTGAGATACCCTCCTTTCCTGTAAAATTTGTTGGATACTAATGAAAAATATCAGTTGAATTTAAAGTGATCGGGGAAGGCCAACGTCATAGCCTCAAAGCAGCTGTCCAGATCAAAGGTCTGAACGGCATAGGCCTGAACGTTCAGCTCAAGGTCAATAAAATTCTGCATATCACTGCCGTCCCAGGATTCGTCGAAGGTAACGTGGTCAAAAATCGTGACCTCTTCACCTGACTTTAAGGGGGCGAGGATTATGAAATAGAACTCAAACTTGTCGTTTGCGGGATCGGGCTCCTGGATCAAAGCAAAGCGGTTGCAATGATAAACATTTTCAATACCGTTCCAGGTGCCGAAATGGATCTTGTCATTTTTGTCCTCTGCAAAGAGGCCGCCGCTGAGAAGCATCTGAATGTCGATGTCCTGATAGCCTTCATATCCCATTATCTTTGTAAGGTCGCCCCTGCCGTCATCGACGGTGATCTTTGCAGCGACCCATGCATCATTGGAGCCTGTGTTCGTGATCGTGGGGTCCTTATAAATGCTCTGACCGGAGTAAACCTTGCCGTAATCGTTGATGACGGCATCCGCAGCACCGAAAATTCGGGGTGCGGAGGGGTCCTCAACCAGATTTCCGTGCTGGTCCTTCTTGACCGCCGCCTCGGAGAGGGAAATTCTGACGTTACCGGTGGTCAGGGTGTTGTTAACGGTCTTCGTATCTGTAAAGTACGCAACCGTGGTTGCAATAAGCATAACAACACATAACGCAAGGAGAATAAAGCTCATATATAGATTGAATTTAACAATTCTTTTTTCTTTCATCTGTTACTCTCCTTTCACGGTTCGATAATTTTCCAAGCCGCATTTACGGTGGGAACTCCGTCCATCTGTACCGCATATGCCGTAAAGCTTAGATTGGGATTCTGTGTCAGCCCACCGAGCTGCTCCTCGGTGACAGTGTCTCTGACGGTGATGATATCGTTCTTCAGCACGCTGAGATCGGTATCGGCAGATGATTTCTTCACCTGTCGGTAATACACGCCCTCTTCGCTTCCCAGAGCCACCCAGCCGTCAGCCATTTCATATGTACAAAAAGCGTCAAAATCCGCAGATTTCTGAACCTTGACGAAGACCCAACAGTCCTCGCTGCCTGCCAGCACCTTGACGCGAGGGTCTTTGTGCAGAGCCGTGCCGGGCAGCAGCTTGTATTTTGAACCTGTTGTTTCAGTCAGGGTTATATTGACCTTACCTGCCGTAAACGTGTTTTCAATGGTGGTAGATGAGGAAACGAGAAAAGCAACCGTAACACCAACGCTTAAAGCAACGACTAAAATTGCCGCCGCAACGATGATCCATATCCGCTTTTTCATTTTCTCACCTTCTTTCTTAAAAATCAGCGTTTAAAGCTTTGTCGATTGCCTTTACAGCAATCTGTCAGGGGTTCAGAGCTGTACCCTGGATATCTGCTTCGGGAATTACTACGTTTTCGAATGTGAATTCACCGGAAACGATGTTCCAAAGACGCATCATAAATGCCTTTGTACCAACTGTCTCTGAGATCGCGCCGGAGAAGCCGTCGTTCTGGATAGCAAATGCTGTGATGGTAACCTTAGCACCGCCGCTTCTGGAAACATCTGCATCAACGTCAACTGTGAAGTTCTCAAAAAGATCAATAGCAGTCTTATTGCCGGGTGTCTTGTCAACTGCAACGGGAGTAGCGATTATATCGCTTGTAAGAGCGCCTGAGCCCTTGTAGCAGTAGATAACTTCGCCGCCGTCTGTTTCGTAAAGAAGTACCCAGCCGTTTGCGAGGAGCTGCTCACGCATTGTAAGTGCATCGGCGTCTTTGTCAGCTCCGTCAGGAACGTTATTACCGTCCTCGATCTCAGCGATCTGGTTTCTTGTCTTGATAAAGAGATAGCAGTCGTCGCTGGTAGAGTTGATGTAAATGGTGGGGTCCTTGATGTAGGACTTACCGGGCTTCAAGTGGTAGCTGTTACCGTCTGCATCCTTAACGATGTCTGCGCCTTCAGCAAGGGGATTGCCGCCGGCATCTACTCTGACACCGTCGGAGTTTACCTTTGATTCGAACATTTCGATCTTTACGTCACCAACTGTAAATGTGTTGGAAACGGCAGTGGATGAGGTCATGTAAGCAATAGTTACAAAAACTGTTGCAACGACCAGGGTGAGTGCGGTTACTGTGAGAAGTGCCGCGGTTAAAAGCTTCTTTTTCATTTTGGTTCCTCCAAATAAAAATTTTTATGTGAAACTGCCTTTCGGGCATTATCAACCTTCGGTTGTATCTTTTTCGGGACTGGTTTCCGAGTTGTCGGAGCTTTTCGGCTCGTCCTTTTCCTTCTGGAAAAGGGACTCGATGACAAATGATATCAAAAGCACGGCCGCACAGCTGCCGATTATGACCATCAGTCCTACAGGCTTTTTGATAAAGTCGGAAATATAGCCGAGATAGGGAATTGAAAATTTCGGTTCACCGATGACCGCCGATGCGGGAACAGGTGACCCGTCGGGAATGTTGTTTGCATCTCCCTGAGTTATATAGGAGAGTGACTCGGGGGTGTCGGCATTTCTTACCTCGATAATGCGGTGAGTCACTACAGTGCCTCCCTGCATCCTATAGGTCAAGGGGTCGCCCACCTTAAGCTCTGCGGGATCGGAATCGACCACGTAGACCACCGAGCCCACGTGATAGACAGGCTCCATGGAGCCTGAAAGCACCACGTATGGCGTGTATCCGAAGAGCCTTATGCCAAACAGCAAAAACGTCAGCAAAATGACAACCGCCATAAACAGTGTGCTCAGGGTTTTGCTTATGATCTTAAATGCTTTTTCCGTTTTTGCCACCTCCACAAACCGACAAAAGGGTATAAAACGCCAATGATATTAGCTTACTCTTAATTATAACGCCGTAGTATTTATTTTTCAATAGGTAAAGCGATAAATTAATCGAATATAATCTGTTGTTTGTGTGCATTTTTCATATAGGCTATAAACAGACCGTTGACTTTCCGTTTTCGGCGCAAAAAAACCATTCTGCAAAGGATGGGGAGGACTTGTAAAAAACGCACATCTGCACAATTCAGAAATATTTATCTTGTCTCCTGCTTGTTGCCCAGCTGATAAAACGCCACAGCAGAAGCGGCGGCAACGTTCAGCGAGTCCACTCCGTGATACATGGGGATCTTTACCGTATAGTCGCAATCGGCAATAGTTTTGTCGGAGAGCCCGTCGCCCTCAGTTCCCATTATGATGGCAAGCTTGTCCTCGGAAAGAAGTTGAGGATCGCTGATGGAGACGGAATCATCCTTCAGCGCCATTGCCACGGTCTTGAAGCCCAGTGCCTTTATCCTTTCCGGTCCGTCGCTCTCAAGAAAGGTCCAGTCTATCTGAAAAACAGTTCCCATGCTGACTCTTGCCGCACGTCTGTAAAGAGGGTCTGAGCATCCCTCGGTGAGCAGGACCGCATCCATGCCCAGAGCCGCCGCAGAGCGGATGATCGCACCTACGTTCGTCGGGTTCATAACACGGTCAAGTATCACTATCCTCGTTTTTCCTTGGCAAATATCCTCAACAGCGGCAAGTCTTTTGCGCCTCATGGCGCAGAGCATTCCCCGTGTAAGCTTAAAGCCTGTGAGGGAGGTAAGTATATCAAATTCTGCCGTGTAAACGGGAACGGCTCCGATACGGGCAAGAATACTCTTTCCCTCACCCTCAATGTGCCGCTTTTCCATAAGGCAGGAAACCGGCTCGTAGCCGGCATTGAGGGCACGCTCAATGACCTTGGGGCTTTCTGCTATGAACATTCCTTTTTCGGGGAACTCCCGATTTAACAGCTGAACCTCTGTCAGCCGTGCGTATACGTCAAGCTCAGGCGCTTGAAAATCAGTTATTTCTATAATGCGATCCACGTTACTCTCCAATAATTTAATACACTTATTGTATCCCTATTATCCTCGGGTGTCAAACCTTTCTTTTTGAAAAACGGAAAATAAGCGCAGCGGGCGAAAAGCATTCATTACAAAAGGCTGTGTCAGGACAGCGCTTATACCGGCCGGAAAGGACGTTTTTTTGTTGAAAGATCGGCCTTTTCGTGATATACTGAAGGTGTAATGGCTCAAGGCTTCCAAACGGAGCTTAAATTATACCACGGACTACCATCAAAGCATTAAGCTATAATAATAAAAAGGAAGAAAGCAATGCCGATAATACTCGATCACCAGCTAAGAGAATATATACCCCATAATGCGGCGGAGTTTCCCGTTACGTATTTCTGCGATGAGCTGGCTACCCTGCCCGACCGGGAGGGACCCTTTCATTGGCATCCCGATTTTGAGATAGCAACGGCGGAATGCGGCACCCTGGATTACCAAGTGGGTGGACGGCACGTAATACTTGAGGCGGGGGACAGTATATTTGTCAACGGAAATATGCTGCACGGCATCAAGCAGATATCGGGAGACGTGGCAGACCCAATGCCCAATATCGTGTTTTACGGCACATTGATAGCGCCGGAAACCGCCACCATCTATCAGAAATACATATTGCCGATAGCGCAATGCGATTCCTTGCCGTTTATTGTGTTTCGACACGATGACAGCGCTCACCGTGAGGTAAATTGCCTGATAAAGGATACTTACAGACAGCTCAGTGAGAAAAGGGAGTGCTATGAGCTGGCAGTTCAGCGCAATATAAGCCGTATCTTTGAGTTTATAGCCTGTAATTTTGAGTCTCTTCCAAAGGCCGAGACAACACGAATACAGATAAATAATCAGATCCGAGTTCAGAAGATGCTGAAGTATATCAGTGAGAATTATTCCGAGCAGGTGACACTTGATGATATTGCCAAGGCCGCAGATATCAGCCGCAGTGAGGCAGGGAGATGCTTTCAGGCTTATATGGGCTGCTCTCCTGTGGAGGCCCTGATTCAGTACAGAGTTCAAACGGCGCACAGACTTCTGAGCGAGAAATCGCAAACTCTTCAGCAGATAAGCTATGCCTGCGGCTTTAATTCGGTAAACTATTTCAGCCGCTGCTTCAAGAAAAAATACGGATATGCACCCAGCCAATTTGATAATATGGGTAAATAGTGCTTTGTTTTGGCGTTTATGTGGCTTTTTCTGACGAATTGTGGTGATATAATAGTGGCGAAAATCAACCATAAAGGGTGACGTTATGACAAAACAGAAAAACTATAAAAAAACGCTGTTCGCCTGCTATCTTGGCTTTGTTACTCAGGCGATAACGGCAAATTTCGCACCTCTCCTTTTTTTAACGTTCAAGGGCAATTACGATATCTCCCTTGAAAAGATCGCAATGATACCGCTGGTTTTCTATCTTACACAGCTGATAGTTGACCTTGCGGCCACCAAGCTTGCAGATAAGATAGGCTACCGTATCTGCGTTATCGTATCTCAGGCGGTGTCTGCAGGAGGTCTCATTTTAATGGCCATCCTGCCCGATGTGCTTCCCATTCCCTTTGCAGGCATTCTTATCTCAGTAGTGCTTTATGCTGTGGGAAGCGGCCTTATTGAGGTGCTTGTAAGTCCCATCGTGGAGGCCTGCCCCTTTGAAAACAAGGACGGAATGATGAGCCTTCTCCATTCCTTCTATTGTTGGGGCGCAATGGGCGTTATTCTTGGCTCTACCCTTTTCTTCACCTTGTTCGGAGTGGAGAACTGGAAGATACTTACCTTCATTTGGGCGCTTGTGCCTCTTTATAACACGTTCAATTTCATAAATTGCCCCATAGAGCGCCTCGTTGAGGAGGGAAGCAGCCTTGGAGTGAGAAAGCTTTTGAAAACACCGATATTCTGGCTGATGATAGGCCTTATGATATGCTCAGGTGCATCGGAGGCGACAATGGCACAGTGGGCATCCGCATTTACGGAATCTGCCATCGGCGTATCCAAAACTGTGGGAGACCTGGCAGGCCCGTGCCTTTTTGCAATGTTTATGGGCATATCCCGTATGCTTTACGGAAAGTTCAGCGAAAAGCTGGACCTGACTAAGGTCATGCTTGTCTGCGGTACTATGTGTGCAGGCTGTTATTTGTTGGCATCCCTGTCCTCATTGCCCGTACTCGGACTTGCAGGCTGTGCGCTGTGCGGTCTTGCCGTGGGTATTATGTGGCCGGGCTCCATCAGTATATCCTCCCAAAAATGCCCCCGTGGAGGCACTGAAATGTTCGCATTTCTTGCCCTTGCGGGCGACCTTGGCGCAATGGTGAGCCCTGCAATGGTGGGAAGCCTTTCCGAAATGGCAGGCGGCGACCTTAAAACAGGCTTGCTTGCAGCAACGGTGTTTCCCGTAATTCTGGTAATATGCCTCATAGCAGTTAAAAAAACCGTAAAAAAGAAATAACGCAGTCCCATCGCCGGGGAACCGAATATAAGAGAATACGAAAAAAGGACAGCTTCTTTTGAAGCTGTCCTTTGGACCGAAAGCTACCCCTACCGGGGTGGCTTTTTTTAGCCTTGTGTTCCCGCAACGATCCTGGAAAGGAAGTTTGAGTCGATGCCGTTCAGTGTTCCGTTTCCGTCAAGATCTCCTGCAAGGATCTGTTCCTCTGTGGGCTCCATAGTGCCTGAAAGGATCCTCTTTACAATGTTGATA
>JAFXFQ010000088.1 GCA_017520365.1 Clostridia bacterium | reverse complement strand
GCGTTTGTTGCGGGGCAGTTTATAAACCCTGCAAACCCCAAGATCCATTTTGAAACCACGGGTCCGGAGATCTGGCATGACACCGAAGGGGAGGTTGACGTTTTCGTCTGCGGCGTTGGCACAGGCGGCACTATTACCGGCGTTGGCGAGTACTTGAAATCAAAGAAACCCGAAGTTGAGATCGTTGCGGTAGAGCCGACTGATTCTCCGTTTTTATCTAAAGGAATCGGCGGTCCTCACAAGATCCAGGGCATTGGCGCCGGATTTATCCCGGGTGTGCTGAACACGGAAATATACGACGAGATAGTCACAGTCACCGCAGAGGACGCCTTTTCCACGGGGCGTGAGCTTGGCGTAACCGAAGGGATCCTCGGGGGTATATCCTCGGGCGCTGCGCTTTGGGCCGGTCTCAAGATTGCACAGCGCGAGGAAAACCGGGGCAAGACCATCATTGTTCTCCTGCCCGACACGGGAGACCGATACCTTTCAACCGAAATGTTTGCAGAATAACAAAAGACCCACAGAGTCAGATCTGTGGGTTTTGTTATTTTATTTCTGCAACTGTTTTGAGGACGATCTCAATGCCGCCAACTATGGTGTCAAGGGGCATTGATGGGCAGGTCTCCCCTTTTCCCGCCGCCTGTGAAGGCAAAAACGGTACGTGGATGAATCCTGCGCGTATTTTCGGGTGATTTTTCGCGGCGTGATGGAGAACGCTGTACATCAGATGATTGCACACGAAGGTGCCTGCGCTGTTTGAAATGGACGATGGGATCCCCGCTCTGTTCAGCTCTTGGGTGATCTCGTAGATCGGAAGAGTCGAAAAGTACGCCGCCGGTCCGCCTTCTGCAACGGGCGTGTTAACCGGGGTATTCCCTTCGTTGTCGGGGATCTTTGCGTCGTCAACGTTTATAGCCACCCTCTCGGGAGTAATACCGCTTCGTCCGCCTGCCTGACCTATCGACACTACTACATCGGGGTGAATTCTGTCAATCTCTTGTATCACAGTTTCGGAAGATTTTCCGAAAACAGTGGGAACAGTCAATTTGTACAATTCCACACCGTCGGGTGAAGCGACTGACTTTACCGCTTCTTCAGCAGGATTTATACTTTCCCCACCAAATGGGTCAAATGCAGTAAGCAGGATTTTCATTACAGCCTCCGAGAAGTGTTTATGTGATTATTTTATATTATTGATTTCCTTTTGTCAAGGAAAATTACAGTAGCGTATCTCGTTCCAAATGTATTCCCTCTAACAAAAAATTAGCGTCGCTAAAGTTTGAGATTTGAACCGCGGCATTGTATTAATTAATAAAAAATATTATAATAAAGTTACAAAAGTGCTTTTGAATACAAATTTATGAGGTGAGCAAATGACCATTGGATCAAATATCAAAAAACTGCGCAAAGAGCGCGACATTACCCAAGAACAACTTGCAGAGTTTCTGCATTTGACTCCATCAGCTATCTCTCAATGGGAAACCGACAGGGTTTTACCCGATATTCAGTACCTCCCCAAGCTTGCAAATCTTTTCAAGGTCAGCGCTGACGAGATTCTGGGAATCAACATAGAGAAAAATGACGAAGAAATTGAGAACATTTACAATGAGGTGCGTGAGCTTTGGTGCACTGCCAGACGCGATGAAGCTGCTGCGCTCTGCCGTGAGGGGCTTGACCGTTTTCCAACCGCCTATAACTTGATGGAAGAGCTTGCATTTTATCTGACTTATTCGGATGAACGCAAGGATCAAGAGGAAAGCATTTCCCTTTGGGAGTGTATCCGTGCCAACGCTTCTGATGAATCCAGACGCAATTGGGCTCTGGGAAATCTGATAGAAATGTATATGAAAACCGGAGAAGTTGAAAAAGCAAAAGAGCTCGCGGAAAGCGTACCCTCACCTATTTACACCAAATCCAGGTGTCGACTTATGTTCTTACGCGGCGAGGATTGGGCTTGGGAAATGTGTAGCCAAGTCACTGCCGAATTTAGCGGCTTTATCTGGAAGTTGCGGAATTTGGTAAATGCTTTTGGAGATAATCATCCTCTGTTCAGCGATTCCGAACGGCTTGTGCTATGGCAAAAGTTAATTGACTTCGTGAAAATATTCTATGAAACCGGTGACTATGGATTTGATGAACAGTTGCTTATTGATGTGCATTATAAGCGAGCAAAGCTCCTTTTGAAAAATGGGCAAATTGAAGACACTCTTTTTGAACTTGAAAAGCTGTGTGAGCACATAATCCATTACGACAATTACAGCGATGGGCTCTTGGGCAATTGCGTAGTTATTCCCAAGGATAAGTGGCCTACCTCTCTTCTGACACGTCCAAGAGATGAAAATGATTCAAAACTCGAAACCACCGTTAGTTCCTGTTCCACCGAAAACGAAGCATCAGAACACAAGCGTCTTCTTGAGGACTCATATTTTGACGTTCTGCGAGATAATGAACGGTTCAAAGCTGTGTATCAGACTCTTTCTGAAAACGCAAGAAGCTAATTATACCAAAAAAATTGGCGTGATACTCTATATCGGAGCATCACGCCGTTTTTTATTAAGTTAAAATTTATCAGCCGATAATAGCTGCAAGCTCGTCGATAGTTTCGTCGAACATCTTCATTGCGTTGTTAACTACATCGGGAGATGTCAGGTCGATGCCCG
>JAFXFQ010000087.1 GCA_017520365.1 Clostridia bacterium | reverse complement strand
TATGGAGGGCTTCTCCATAGACCGTATTCAGGCTGAGTATATCGCAGAGATAAAGCTTCGCCACCTTAATCATGAGTATCTCATAAACCGTGTCCACGAGATAGAGGGACTTCGCGCAGAGATCAAGGATATCGAGGATACTCTTTCCGATGAACTCAAAATGAAGGCAAGGATCGCCGAACAGCTCAAGGAAATTAAGAAAAAGTATGCAAAGCCCAGAAAGACCGAGATCCTGTATGCAGACGAGGTGCCCGAGGCACCCGTAGAGGAAGAGGTGGAAAATTATTCCTGCCGTGTAGTTCTCACACGCGACGGATATTTTAAAAAGATCACACATCAGTCCCTTCGCGGAAACGATGAGCACAGGCTTAAGGAAGGTGACGAGATCGTTTGCTCAGAGGACTGCGAAAACCGCAATGAGATGCTGGTGTTCACCGATAAGTGCCAGGTATATAAGGCAAAGGTATCCTCCTTTGAGCCCTGTAAGGCATCAAGCCTCGGTGATTTCCTTCCCTCAAAGCTGGGCTTTGATGAGGGAGAGAAGCCTATCCTTCTTAAGGTAATGAATGAAGACTTTGACCAGAATGCGCATATGATCTTTGTGTTTGAAAACGGTAAGGGTGTAAGGATACCCCTGTCATCCTATGAAACCAAGTCAAACAGGAAAAGATTGACCGGTGCGTATTCCGCAGCATCGCCCATCGTATCAGCTTTTTATGAAAAAGAGACCATTGAACTGCTGCTCGTTTCAAACGTGGGCAAGGGAATCTTCATAAAATCAAGCCTTATCCCCGAAAAAACAACAAGAACCGCATCCGGTGTTATCCTCTTCAATCTGAAAAAGAATCAGAAGATCGTGGATGCAGTGGCGGGAGAGGGCCTTTCCAGGTATGCCGATGCACATAAGTGCAGAAAGATAAAGATTCCCGCAACGGGCTCTCCCCTTATGTTTCCCGATATTCAGGAAATGCAGATAGGAATTGAATAAAGAAAGGTGAAGATCATGTCTGAAAAAACAAGAAAGAATATCGTTCGTGTAGTTGCACTTATCCTTGTAGGACTTATGGTTGCAAGCTGTGCCTCCGCAATTATCTACGCGCTCTGATAAATGAATTATAAGCATACGCGAATTGCCTGCTACACGGGATACGTTACGCAGGCAATAGTCGTTAATTTGGCCCCATTACTGTTTGTAATATTTCAAAGGGATTTCGAGTTTTCCATAACGTTTATAGCGGCCCTCACACTTATAACCTTTATGATACAGATGGGTATAGATGCGGTAGCCATCTGCTTCGTTGAAAAAATGAGCTACAGGGCATTGGCTGTATCAAGCCAGCTGACCGCATTCATAGGCCTTGTACTTATGTCCGTTTTGCCTTACGTTATGGTGCCTGAGATCGGTATTTTAATAGCGGTCCTTGTCTATTCGACGGGAAGTGGACTGTGTGAGGTAGTGTTGAGCCCGCTAATTGAGGCCATACCCTCTGAGGGAAGCAAAAGCTCCTCTGCCATGACCCTGATGCATAGCTTTTATGCGTGGGGGCAGGCGGCGGTCATCCTTCTGACAACGCTCGTCCTGCGTGCGGTGGGAGACGGTCTTTGGTGGATTCTTCCCATATTGTGGTCTCTCATCCCTCTTTTTAATACCGTTGTGTTTTGCAAGGTGCCTCTTGCTGATATGACGGTGCACGAGGAGGGACACGGTATCGGCAGAATGCTCTTTCGCCCCGAGTTTCTCATAGCATTCGTGTTGATGATCTGCTCGGGTGCCGCTGAGCAGGCTATCGCCCAGTGGGCATCAATGTTCTGTGAAAAGGGACTTGGTGTAACTAAGGTCGTTGGCGATAAACTTGGCCCATGTATGTTCGCGGTTATGATGGGAATAGGCAGAACTCTTCACGGACTGTTTGGCGGAAGAATGAAAATGGAACGGCTTTTGTTTGTCCTTTCAGCCTTTTCCTTTGGTTGTTATATGATGACCGTGTTTCTGCCTGTCCCCTTGCTTTCTCTCGTTGCCTGTGGCCTCTGCGGTGTCGGTGTGTCCATTATGTGGCCGGGCATGCTTGCTCTTTGCTCATCCTAATATCCTGCGGCAGGTGCATCCATGTTCGCGCTCCTTGCTCTTGGCGGAGATATTGGATGCTCTTTTGGTCCTTGGCTGACAGGTACCGTTTCAGATGCGGTTATGAATATGTATTTCAAGACCCCTTATTTGCAGGGTATTGCGACGGGAGCAGGTCTTGATGCAGAGCAGCTCGGACTCAGATGCGGCTTTCTTGCAGCATCAGCATTCCCCTTATTGATGATTTTAGGTGTGGTTGTATTATCAAAAGCAGGTAAAAGAATAAATGAAAAAATATGAGATCTTGAAAAAGGCAAAAGAGATATTTCTCAAGGTATGGAATGTGCCTCTTATGTTTTCATTCCTGTTATCATTTGTTGTGGTGGGAGTGGTTGAGGCCCTTTCAAGACACAGCTTATTCGGCGGCTTTGAGTTTCTCTTTGAAGAGCCCTTGTTCTATTTTATGACGGTCATTGCGCTGACCGCAGCTTTTTCTCTTACATACTTTGCCCCCAAGAGGATATTCGCCGTAGCCCTTGTGCTTTTGGCAGTTCTTTCAATGGCAATCGTCAATTTCGTCCTTTTGTTTACAAGAATAACCCCTTTTGAGGCTGTGGACTTTTCCATACTTCGAACGGGTATTTCTCTTGTCAACGTATATCTCAACACGTTCCAGCTTATTCTTTGCATAGCGGCGATCGTTGCCGCTATCGGACTTATGGTGCTTTTGTTCATTAAGTGCCCCAAGGTCAAGGTGAACGTAAAGGAGGCCGCTGTTTCAAGTGTTACTGCCATAACTGTTGCAACGCTGGTCATCGTTCTTTTCACTGTAACCGGAGTTTTGCCTCAGTCCTTTAAGGATGCTAATAAAGCATACGATAAATACGGATTTGTGTATTGCTTTACAAGAAGTATTTTTGACAGAGGTATATCTCAGCCCGATGACTATAATAAGGAATCGGTGGATGAGCTTCTTGACCAAATAGACGGTAACGTCACAAATGAGCCTCAAAAAAAGCCTAACGTTATTATCATACAGCTGGAGTCCTTCATGGATCCTTCTGCCTTTGTAGGTGTGGAGTTTGAGCGCGATCCTGTGCCCAACTTTACAGCATTGAAGGAGAACTGTACCAGCGGAAAGCTGTTCGTTCCATCCGTAGGTTCGGGTACCGCAAACACAGAGTTTGAGGTGGTAACGGGTATGTGCCTCGATTATTTCGGCACGGGTGAGTACCCCTATAAAACCATACTTCAGACAAAGAACTGCGAAACGATCTGCTATAATCTGGCAGAGCTTGGATATACGTCTCACGCATTCCATAACCATACAGGTACCTTTTATAACAGAAACATCGTTTATAAAAACCTGGGCTTTAACACGTTTACTCCCGTGGAGTATATGAATTCCTATGATGTCAATCCTCTCGGATGGGCAAAGGACTACGTGCTTGAGGGCGAAATAATGAAGGCTCTTGAGTCCACTACGGGTAATGATCTCGTTTTTGCGGTCAGTGTACAGGGTCACGGAAAGTATCCTGAGAAGCCTGTTGAGGGCGAAACTTTGATCCCGGTGGTTTCAGGCGCAGAGGATCCCGTGTTCAAGCATCAGCTTGAATATTACGCTTATCAGCTTTATGAAATGGATGATTTCATAGGCAGACTTATAAAGTCCCTAGAGGAGTATGATGAGGACTGTGTACTTGTATTTTACGGGGATCACCAACCAAGCATCAATTACGAAGAGGAGGATATTACCTTCAAGGATAAGCACGCCTCCGAATACGTTATTTGGGCAAACTTTGAGCTTCAGGAAAATGATAAGGATCTGGAGTCCTATCAGCTTTCAGCATATGCACTTCAGCAGGTTGGCATCAATAACGGACTACTCACAAAGCTTCATCAGGGATATTCCGATCATGAGGAATATGAGAGCTATATGCAGCTTCTTGAATATGATATGCTCTACGGAGATATGCATTCTTACGGCGGCGGACAGTATATATCTCCCGATATGAGGATGGGTATAGAGGATGTAACCGTGACAGGCGTCAAAAACGTTACCGATGATTATTTCGTGATAGGAGAAAACTTTACAAAGAGCAGCTTTGTTTACGTCAACGGCAAAGCAAGGAATGCTCACTATGTATCACCTACGGTTCTCCTTCTTGAGGACTATATACCGGTGAAGGATGACGTGATAGTGGTAAAGCAGATAACAAAGGATCACGTTGAGCTTGGAAAAACGAAGGAATTTGTTTTTGAAAAGCTTATAAAGTCATCCGATGTTGTTCCGGATGCTATTGAAGACTAAAAAACTAAAGCTCCCCGTTTGGGGAGCTTTTTTGTTGGTATGTAGCTATGCTGCTTTAAGCTGCTTCGGGGCTCTTTTCTCTGACCTTTATCTGCTTGTAATACTTTGGGAAGAGCTGACGCTTTGCTCTCAGATATACAAGGTAGAGAAGCACCATAGATATGAGCCATGAAACAGGGTAGCAAGCGTAAAGCACTGTAAGGCTGTGGAACTTTTCAAAGACTGTAGCGATCCAGATGAGACGAACTGCGCAGAATCCGAAAACGGTGATGATGGAGGGGGAAACAGACTTACCGAGACCGCAGAGCAGACCGGTCTGAACCTCTATGATACCGCAAAGGAAGTAGGGTACGCAGATACAGAGCATTCTCTCAAGACCGTAGTTTACGGTTGCCTGATAATCGGGGCCGTTGTTGATGTAAATGCTGAGGAGGGGCTCACCGAATGCATAAGCAAGAATACCGAAGGTGAGACCGAGAGAGATAACGAGGAAGTAGCAGCAGCGCTGTGTTTTCTTTATTCTGTCAAACTTACCTGCACCGTAGTTCTGACCTACGAAGGTGAGGCCCGCCTGATGGAAGCTGGACTGAATGTGGTAAACATATGTCTCAATATTGGCCGCAGCAGAGGAGCCTGTGACCGCGATGCTGGAGAAGGTGTTGAGAGCAGACTGGATAAATACGTTTGAAATAGAGATAACAACGCCGTGAACTGCGTTGGGTATACCGATAGCAACGATCTTTGAAAGCTTATCTTTGTAGAACTTGAATTCAATCTTTTCCAGCTTATAAACAGCATCTGTTTTCATCATATGCCAGAGAAGAAGTCCCGCAGAAACGTACTGTGAGATAACTGTTGCGAGGGCAACTCCGTCAACGTTCATTTTACATACAACAACGAAGAATATGTTGAGCACTACGTTGACCACACCTGCAACCATCAGCATATACATAGGGGTCTTCGTGTTTCCGAGAGAACGGAGAACGGATGCCATGTAAAGGAAGAAAAGCTGAGGCAGCATACAGAGGAAGTAAATACGGAGGTAGAGGGTCGCAAGAGGGAGAAGATCTGAAGGTGTATCCATTAAAACGAGGGCAAATTCAGCAAATATAAATCCAAGTATGGAAAGAAGGGCACCGAGAAGTATGGAAAGGCTGAACGCAGTTGTAATGGTCTGCTTGAAGCCCTTGATGTCACCGGCTCCGATAGTGTGAGTCGTAATTACGCTTACACCGACGGCAAAGCCCGTGAATAAGCTGAGAAAGAGGGATACAAGTGCAGTTGTTGCACCAACCGCACCGAGACATTCGTTTCCTGCAAATTTACCGACGATGACCATGTCTGCAGTGTTAAAAAGCAGCTGCATCAGGTTAGTCGCCATGATTACTAAACTGTAGGAAATGATCTTAGGTAGAATGGGACCGTTTAAAAGGTCAATTTCTTTTTTCTTTTTCTTTTTGTTAAACATTTTTAGCCTCGCTGTCCTCTGTGAAATATTCCCAAAAAACCATTCTATATATTATACTATTTGACGGAGAATTTCAAGAGGTAAACATCGGATTCTCTGTTTTGTACGATTTTTTTCTCCAAAAAACGGATTTTGGGATAATAAGTGCTGAATAAATAACAAAAGTGAGGCATATCTCAAGATATATTGCATCGAAAACAGGAAACAGACCGGTAAAAAGCCGTATAAGAGTAACTGTTGTGAATATACAAAGTACGGGCTTCAGTATGCGGGATGGGGTTATCCTTAGCCTTGTTTTGGAGATCATTTTGCCAATGCTCAAAGTTGCATTTACTATCTCTGCAATATAAACGCATACAATATATCCCCAAGTGCCAAAGCGCGGGACCAGCAAAAGCACCAGGGCAAGGCTAAGCGTAGAGTCAAGAATATTTACCTTCATGCAGTAGACTTGTTCGCCAAGTCCCTTAAGGATAGAGTCCACAGATGTATCTATGTACATAACGGGAACAAGAGGCGCAAGGGCGCAGATATATGCACCTGCCTCCCCGCTTGAGTATATTGCCTCGCCCATATCTTTGCCAAAGGCGAGAAACATACCTCCGCAGCCAATTGCAAATATGAGCCCGACGGTTACTACCCTCTCGGCTATAATTCTTACCTTTTTGTCCTGCCCGAGAGAAGCGTATTCACATAGTTCCGGTATGAGGAGAGAGGCAAAGGCACCAATGACAGAGGAAGGGAAGAATATGAGAGGAAAGGCCATGGCGTGAAGAGTACCGTAGGAGGCAAGGGCATCACCGGAGCCCCTGTGAAATTTGCGCAGACCTGCGGGAATTGCAATGTGCTCCCCACAGAGAAGTCCCTGCCGAACATATGATCCGAGGGCTGTGGGAAAAGCGATGTCTGAGGCTCTTGAAAAGGCTGACCTTATTTCTTTTTTTTGCTTTTTGCTTTTGCCGGGCATTTTGTTTTTATCGGATAAATAAAAAAGTATTGACGATATGAGTGAGGCGTCCTCATAAACGGCACTTCCTCCCACAACTGCAAGGCAGGCGTACTCAATGCCCTTCGGTGCAATGGTAATAAGAGCCAGGGTGGTGCAGGTGATCTTGACAAATTGCTCGCAAAGGGAAATAACGGCGTTTTTGTATACCTTTCTGAGTCCTGTGAAATATCCTGAAATGGCAGTTGAAAGTGAGAT
>JAFXFQ010000086.1 GCA_017520365.1 Clostridia bacterium | reverse complement strand
GTGTTCTTTTTCGTTAGCGGCGGTTTCTTCAAAGATTGCTGCGATCTGCTCATACCCTTCCTTCTTTGCCTTGGAAGCATAGTATGTATATTTATTTCTTGCCTGAGATTCGCCTGCAAATGCAGCCATGAGATTCTGCTCTGTTCTTGATCCTTTGAGTTCCATAATATTCCTCCGATATTATAAAATTATTTTTTATTTAAGCCGTGCTGTTTGCAATCGGCACATAAACATTTTGCCATCACGTCAAATCTTATAAGCTGTACATCCTCGGGAACGTTGCTGATTTCCACCTTGACGTTATTCTCTTCTATATCATATATTTTACCACAACCTATGCAAAGTATGTGCATATGATCAGAAATATCTGCATCAAATCTGTCAGCTCCATCCGGCACGAGGATCCTTACAACCTCACCCGATTCTACCATTTTTGAAAGATTTCTGTAGACTGTTCCCAATGCTATAGTGGGGAGATGACGTTTAGCCAGTGCATATACGGTTTCTGCAGTAGGGTGAGTTCTACCTGCATCCCTCAATGCATTTACGACTGCCATTTTTTGTGCTGTCATTGTTACCTCCCTTGATTTTTAGGAACGATTCTTATTCTTGATTTTATTATACACTATTGTTTGAATTTGTCAATAGCTTTTTTGATTTTTTTAATTTTTTTTAAAATATCACGAAGAATGATTGATATGGGGATTTCAATGTGATAAAATCTACATATATTTATATGCTCAGGAGGACCCTTTTATGAGATTTGATTATTCACCCGAGGTCGCTGAAAAGGCGGAAAACGCAAATCGCCTTATTAACGATCTGATCAAAGAGATCGAGTCGGTAGTTGTCGGCAAGCACTCTGAGGTAGTCATGCTGGTCACCGCTCTTCTTGCAGGAGGCCACGTTCTTATCGAGGACGTGCCCGGCGTTGGTAAGACCACTCTGGCTGCCACCCTTTCCAAGGCTGCAGGTCTCAAATTCAACAGAGCCCAGTTCACCCCCGACGTTATGGCCTCTGACATCACAGGCTTTAACATATACAACAGACAGAAGGAGCAGTTCGAGTTCAAGAGCGGTCTCGTTATGACGAATATTCTTCTTGCTGACGAGATAAACCGCGCTTCACCCAAGACCCAGTCAGCGCTGCTTGAAGCCATGGAGGAGGGCGCTGTTACTGTTGACGGCACTACTTATCCTATGCCCAAGCCCTTTATGGTCATCGCAACCCAGAACCCAACCGGCTATATCGGTACATATCCCCTCCCCGAGGCTCAGCTCGACCGTTTCATCCTGAGACTCTCTATGGGTTACCCAAACCTTACGGAGGAGATGTCTCTTATTTCCGCAAGAAGGACCTCCAATCCCCTCTCCGAGGTTGATGCTATCACCGATGCAGACAGCCTGAACGCTCTTCGCAAAATGATCTCTGAGGTTACCGTTTCTGCTGAGATATCAAAATACATAGTAACTCTCGTAAGCGCAACGAGAACCTCCCCCAAGATCTCCCTCGGCGCATCCCCTCGTGCATCTCTTGCACTTATGAAGCTCTCGCAGGCTTACGCCTTTATACGTGGCCGCGATTACGTTCTTGCCGAGGACGTTTCCGCACTTTATGCGCCTGCAGTAGCACACCGTATCATGCTCAGCCAGGAAGCACGCCTTGAAAAAAAGACTGCAGAGGACGTTCTCGCAGAGCTTGCCAGAGGCGTTGAGGTTCCTTACAGAGCTAACAGATAAGGAATCAAAGATATATGGCTGACAACAAACAGACAAAGCGCTCCGCCCCCATAAAGCTTCAATGGGGCGCCGCCCTATACTTTGTACTGTACGTTTACGCTCTCCTTATGACCCAGCTTTTACGCAATTCTGTTTCCGCCGTATTCTTCTGGTTTATGGTCATTGCAGCGCCCCTCTCTTTTTTCATAATGCTCCTGGGACGCGCCGCCATCCAGATATACGTTATGACAGACAAGAATCAGACAGAAAAGCTATCTCCCGTGGAATATGAGATCAGAGTTATAAACGCATCACCTCTTCCCTATCCCTACATTGAGGTCATTATGTCAAAGCCTCGTATGGACGGAGTAAGGTGTCTTCATCAGCGGCTTATGCTCTCGCTTATTCCCTTCGGCGGATACAGTGTGAAAAACACGGTTTATTTCCGTTACAGAGGTCTTTACGAAATAGGCGTTCACGAGATCTACATTTGCGACCCTCTCCGTATTTTCAAAATGAGAGTCGACATTGACAATTTCTCAAACGTTACAGTATACCCCAGAAAGCTGGAGCTGGAGCTTGAAGCCTCTAGCGCAGTATCAGACATCCCCTCCCCGTTTGTTCGCACCTTCGATTCAAGAGACAAGTCGGAGATATCCAACATACGCGAATACAGAATGGGTGACACTATGAAATCCATTCACTGGAAGCTTTCCTCTAAATCCGAGGAGCTTCAGGTCAAGGACTACAACACCAACGACGACAGACACACTTACATCTTCGTTGATCTGGCAAAGCCCACACCACCGCCCGAGGTCAAGCGAGATAATGCAAAAAAGGAGCTTCGGGAGCTTGAGAAGGAGCAAAGCGACGGTATATTTTCCTCCCTTTCTCTTTCCAAGGAAAACAAAAGCGCACACAAGTACAGACGTCGCAGGAGGCGTGCAAACACAGCAAAGGACATTGAGACCATTGAAATGATCGATGCTCTCATAAGCGAAACATCCGGCAGAGGTGCCGGCAGAAAGAAAGACGAGCTGGACAAGATTTTCGAGGATGAAAACAAGCTTT
>JAFXFQ010000010.1 GCA_017520365.1 Clostridia bacterium | reverse complement strand
TTCTGATTCCCGCTGTTGTGGGAGGTGTTGCGGGGGCATATCTGACAGACCGGCTTGATACAAGGGTGCTTAGATTTGTTTTCGGCATAGTGCTTGTGGTTGCGGGTGCCAATATGGTGTGGTAAATTCAAGAGGAACATATGAAGAACGGTCTTTATATTATGTGAGAATGTGAGACCGTTTTTTCCTTTGGGAAGAAACAGATCGTCCGTGTGCTTTTTCAAAAACAAATTTTTCACAAACTTGTTGACATTACAACAAGTTTGTGCTATACTCTGCTTGTTGTAACTACAACAATGAAAGGAAATGACGATATGACTGAGCGATTTCAGGCGTTTACGGTGCTGATTTCAGGCATCAACAGATCGATTCACAGAATAAAAACAGAGGAAATGTCAGAATTTCAGTTGAGAAGCTCCCATGTTTCCTGTCTCTATTACCTTTATAAGCAGGGCAGTCTCACCGCAAGAGAGATCTGCGACATCTGCGATGAGGATAAGGCGAATATATCAAGAGCTGTTAAGTATCTTGAGGAAAATGGCCTTGTTTTCTGCAGGGCTGTTGCGGGAAAGCGCTACCAAAGTCCCCTTGAGCTTACCGAGGAGGGGCGTGCCGTCGGTGAGAAGATCGCAGAAAAGATAGACCGTGTCCTTGCCGTTGTAAGCGAGGGCATAACTGAAGAGGAGCGTTCCATTATGTATAAGAGCCTGGCGGTTGTCAATGAGAATCTCAATAAGCTTTGCGATAGCTTTGGCGGCGAGCAGTGAGAGGGGGCATGATTATGAAAAAATATGCATTGCGTGAAGCAAAAGAGTTTACAAATGTTCGTGAGCTTTGCGAGTGGGCAGGCGCAGAATATAGGGATAGGATCGCATACTCCTTCAGAGGAGATGGCGGCAGAACGGAAAGGGTAACCTTTGAAGCCTTCAGAGACGACGTAAGAGGCCTTGCAACAAAGCTTATTGCTATGGGTTGCTCCGGAAAGCAGTGTGTGCTTATCGGAAAGTGCTCCTATGAGTGGATAGTTATTTATTATGCTGTCCTTTCAGTAGGCGCAGTACTCGTCCCTCTTGACCGCGATTGGCAGGGCGGAGACCTTGCCGATACGGCTAAATCCGCAGACGCAGAGTTCCTTTTTTGCGATAATGATATAAAGGAAAAGGGAAATGCGGTGGCTGCGGCAGTTGAGCTTTCTTCTCCAGTGATATATCTGGGCGCGGACGGCGAGGGAAGCCTTGATTCTCTTGTTTCAGAGGGCAAAAAGCTTTTTGAGCAGGACAGCGCTCCTTATTTCGAAGCGTCCATTGACCCTGTGAGAATGTCTCTCCTTGTGTTTACTTCGGGAACTACCGGCAAGGGAAAGGGCGTAATGCTCTCCCAAAATGCGATCCTCTCCGATATGTCCACCGTTATCCCATATATCGACTTTTCCGAAAAGACTGTCGGAGTCCTTCCGCCTCACCATACCTATGGCTCGACCATTATGTTCATCGGACATGTTATGATCGGCAGTGAGGTATATATTTCCTCAGGGATCAGATACGTGCAGCGTGAGCTGAAAGCGGAAAAGCCCGGTCACATTATCCTTGTCCCCCTCTATCTTGAAACGTTTTACAGAAAAATATGGGCGAATATTAAGGATCAGGGCAAGGAAAAGCTGGTCCGTAAGATGATAAAGGTGTCGAACGGACTGAGAAGGATTGGTATAGATCAGCGCCGCCGCATTTTCGGTTCTATCCTGGAAGCGTCTGGCGGAGAGGTCAAGACTATCATATCAGGAGGCGCGCCCATTAATCCCGAAATCATCCATTTCTTTGAGTCCGTTGGCATTTCCGTCCTGAATGGCTACGGAATTACCGAATGTGCTCCTCTCATTTCCGTAAACTATTCAAAGAACGTTGTGGACGGCAGCGTCGGTAACGTGATAGATATCGATACCGTAAAGATCGATGAGCCCAACGAGGACGGTGAAGGCGAGATCCTCGTAAAAGGCCCTAACGTAATGCTGGGTTATTATAAGAATCAGGAGGCAACTGCAGATGCCTTCAAAAACGGCTATTTCAGAACAGGCGACTACGGCAAAACGGATAAAAACGGAGTTCTCTATATCACGGGCAGAAAGAAGAACCTCATCATCCTTTCAAACGGCAAGAACGTTTACCCGGAGGAAATAGAAAATGAGCTTGTGGCCTGCCCCGGTATCCAGGATATCATTGTGTACGAGGGACAGTCGAGAAGAGGGCTTGAGTATAATGCAATAGTGGCAGAGGTCTATCCTGATAAGGATTATTTGGAAAAGAACGGCATCACCGATATAAAAGCTCATATCCGCCCCTTTGTCGATGAGTATAATAAGACCTGCGCGCCTTATAAAAAGATAGCCGTCCTTCGCATCCGGGAGGATGACTTTCCTAAGAATACTCTCCGTAAGATCATGCGCTTTAAGCTTGATACGACCATAGAATGAGAGAAACACCCGCAGGGAAAATCCTGCGGGTTTCAGACTGTCGAAAAAAGGCGCAGAGCGCAAATATATCAAAGCAAAGACAGTCAAATCATAGCTTTAACCGTAAAAAGCAAATGCAACAAAAAATTGAAGTCATAGAAAAGAAAGCCCCTGAAATCAGGGGCTTTCAAGCTTTTCGCCTTTTCAAGCCCTGTCGTACCTTTGTACGCCGACGGGCTTGAAATGACGAAATCTGCATCCTTCTCGACAGTCCGTGTCAGCTTGTCGATAACTTTATCG
>JAFXFQ010000085.1 GCA_017520365.1 Clostridia bacterium | reverse complement strand
GGAGTCGATTAGCTTACCGATGATGAAACCGCCGAAGGTAGTGTGTGTGTGACGTGTCAGACGAATTATATTGAGATAGGTGCGCCTTGAAAAAACAGCAGCCAGCAGCTTTTTGGCTTGCGCGCAAAGCTTTTCCTTGCTGATAAGGAAGTATACTGCGAGGAAAATACCCATAAGAAGATTCAGTATCTCGCTGACGAGGCGGCTTCCGATCGAGAAAAGCTTGTCAAAACCGTCCCTGAAGATCACAAAGGAGCCTGAAAGCACATCGGTTATGCTGATGCTGATCTCGTGGTCGGAGAGAAGCTCTGCAAAGGAATCGTACCTGGTCTTGAAAAAATGCTCGGAATATTTAACCGTAAGCTCGTCGGCAAGCTTCTGCAGCTCTATGAGATAAGAGTTAAGCTTTGTACCGAGATCGTTGATGCTGGCAATCGTCTGAGGAATAACCGCGTAGGAAATAACAGACAGTATAACACCTGCTGTGATACAGGTCAGCGTTACGGAGCAGGCTCTGCGGAGTATTGCTCTGTTCTTTTTCGCTTTCTTGAAAACGAAAAGGTGGTTTTCATAAAAATTCAGGAACGGATTGCAAAGGTATGCAATTATAAAGCCGTAGATAAAGGGAGAGAGCACTCCGAGAAAGCTTCTTAAGGCACCGAATATCGATGAGAGATTGAAAAGACCTGCAATAACTATGGATGATGTGACTATAACAAGAAAAGCATAAAAAGCTATGGTTTTATATTTTTCATCTCGGTTGAATTTAAACATATTTAACCTTCCGGGCAAGAAATGAACGTCATTGTTTACAATAATATAATAATGTAGGACGTGACCAATAGGATTTTAACATACAATGCTGATGTTGTCAATCGTTACCGTCGAAAAAGCTCATAATAAAAGAAGGTATACAGTTGTTAACACAAAATGTACAAAAATAGACAAAATATACAAATTTATCGAAATACCGCATATTATTTGAAAGGTTGCACAAAAAAAAGCCGATAAATTTGTTATATTTTATTCTCAAAATACACTACATTTTTTCTGCAAGAATGGTATAATTATATAAAGTATTCGGGTTGGGGTATTTATGCCGATTTACCCGTTTCAACGGCAATTTTTTTCAAGGAGGAAGCGCTGTTTATGACAGTGCCGCAGAGCGATGTTTGAACGTATTTGGGAATACCTTTCTCGCCACATCAAGATAGCATTTAAAAGTGTATTCTTCAACTTTAAGCAGTATAGCTGCTTCTTCGCCGCGATTTTCATTATCCAGCTTTTGTTTGGAATGATGGCCATCTCTGCAACGAATAACAATTCCGTTGCATATGATCAGATCGCAGAAGAGTACAAGTACCATTATGTTATCAGAAACCTTACCCCCGGTCAGTACGACTGGCTCAAGGAGTACGGTAAGAATGATGCCGGTATCATCGACAAGAACAGACAGACCTACTATATTCTCACAGAAGAGGACGGCATGCCTCCCATCGTGAGAAAGAACGTAGTAGAAAATAAGGAAGAGTACGATGTGTTTATCCGCTTCGGTAAGCTCGACCGTGATACAGGTAAGATGCAGAGCATCGACAAGATCAAGGAGTACTGCGACCGCTTTGAAAAGAACTACGTATCAAAGCTTGCTTCTCTTGAGGTTGGATACGCAACTCCCAACTTCACAACAGAGAGAACTCTCCTCCTCGATTACGAGAGCAGAGTAGCAGCCAACACGGCAACCTTTGCAGTTATTGCGGTTGTTCTCCTTGCACTGTCCATATTCCTTCTGACATCTATATACAATATCAGACTGAATCAGTACAAGTTTACATACGGTATCTACATGACCTTCGGTGCGGACTTTAAGATGCTCTTTGCGACCGCATTCTGGGAAATGTTCGTAATCATGCTTGCAACCTTTATCCCCGCGGCACTTGTGTCCACTCTGGTGGTATTCCTTATCTACCTCCCCTCCGGATTTAAGTTTGCATTTGACTTTACAATGATACTCCTTCTGTTCGTGTTCAGTACATTGGTAGTGCTTATCTCCGTTATCATGCCTATGTTTGTAACGTCTAAGCGCAGACCTATGTCCCTTATCGTAACAGAGGACAACTCCAACCTTGTAACCTCTCCCAGAAAGTCCTTCAACCTTCTCGGCAAGTCCTTCCCCGGACACTACGAGATGTACTCTCTCTGGAGATTCAGAAAGTATAACATCCAGCTTCTTACATCCGCGATCATCTTCTGTGCACTGTTTATCTGCGGTCTGTACCTTGCAAACATCTATACTACAGACCTTAACTATCCCAGAACTCAGTTTACCATCGAGATCAACGATGAGGCTACGATAGTAGATACTTACAGCGCAAGCTTCAGCGAAAGCATCCAGGGCATCAATGCACAGTTCAGAGAAGACTTCAAGGAAGAGCTTCAGAAATTCGATAAGGACGGAGAAAAGTTCTCCGAGACCTTCAATGCTATCACAGGTATCGAGCCCACAGGTAACGCAACACCT
The DNA here is from genome assembly GCA_017520365.1 of Clostridia bacterium. Taxonomy (GTDB): domain Bacteria; phylum Bacillota; class Clostridia; order Oscillospirales; family CAG-272; genus Avispirillum. The sequence continues at coordinate 13,488 of JAFXFQ010000085.1, read as the reverse complement.
AAGCCCGGTGATCTTGATGAGAAGGAAGGCCCCACAACAGAGGCAAGATATATCCAGTCTTTCCTCCTTGTTAATAATAAGGATGTAAAGCCCTTCGCTACAGGCTTTATCGCATACAACAGAGAAGACGTTGCCGATAAGCCTTATGAGGGTGAAGGCTCCTATAAGGTAACCAACAACGTAGTGTATAAGGCAGTTGATAACAACAACAGAGATGACCTTCTTGCGTTCCTCAGTCAGTACACCATTGAGGGTGATGTTAACAAGATATTTGAAAGCACACCCGAAAAGCAGTACGTAATCGTTGGTGACTCTATCTCCAACATCTCTACCTTCAACTTTAAAGAAGGCGATAAGATAGTAGCTGCAACAAAGATCGGTCAGGCAACAGAGGTTGACTCAAACCTTACCGGTACAAACCTTCTCCGTGCGCAGATCATGTGCTACTACTACAAGTATACAGAGCTTGAGGTTTGTGCAGTAATTAAGGACATCCCCTCCGGTAGTGTTCCCGTTTATGTTCTTAACCATCAGGAGTACAACTCCGCAACCAACCAGAAGGTTGACGTAAACGCGGCATATAAGGATATTACCGGCAGAGAGGCCCTCACAACAAAGCTTAATGTTTACACCTACGATGCTAAGTACGGTGAAAAGGACGTATTCCAGATGACAGATGAGCACATCACCTACATCGAGAATGCACTCCGTAAAATGATCTCTGAGGACAGAAGAAATTCTACCGGAGCGATCGTTGTCACCGACCTTAACCAGCTCGCAGAAAACAACATCAAGGAAGATGAGCATTACAGCGAGCTCTACGTAGCTATCTCTGTACTTATCCTCTGCATATCACCTATCATCTGGTTCTTCTCTCAGATTCTCTACTACTTCAAGAGAGAGAAGGAGTTCAATATTATCCAGTCAATGGGTGCAAACGGAAGCGACATCAGAAAGATCTACCTCATCGGTGGTATCAGTATGTCAGTGCTTTCATTTATCGTAAGTATCGTACTTTCCTACCTGGCAAGCTATCTTATGTTCTATGCGTATAACGTAATAGTTCCCAGCTTCTCCGGCGAGTACGTCCGTTACACCTTCTATATGCCTTGGTACGCTCTGGTAATCGCAGTCGTAATGTCTGTGTCCTGCGGCTTCTTCTCCGCATACCTGCCCTACAAGAGCTACTTCAAGAACCGTTATTCACTTGAAAACGGCGGCGGCGGCAAGGACGACGAATAATATCGTATCCTACCCACCTTCGCATAACAAAGAAATATTGAAATTAATTAACCAAACGATAGGACGGATAACCCGTCAGGAAGGATTATACAATGGCTAAAACTGAATATATGCTTCAGACTGAAAGCGTAATTAAGCAGTATAGACAGTCTGATTCCGTTATCACCGCGGTAAACCGCGCAAATATTAAGATCGAGAAGGGCGAGTTCGTTGCAATCATCGGCTCCTCCGGTTCCGGTAAGTCCACATTCCTCCACATCTGTGCAGGTCTTGACCGTGCAAACGCAGGTCGTATCCTCATCGACGACACAGATATCACAAAGATGAATGCAGATGCTCTTGGCCGATTCAGAGGCGAGAAGATGGGCTTCATTTACCAGAAGCATCACCTTATCCCCCAGTTCACCGCTCTTGAGAACATTCTCCTCCCCACAGTAATGTGTAATAAGTCTGATGCTTCCTATCAGGAGTCTCTCCGTGAGCTTGTTGAGTGCCTCGGCCTTTCCGAGCGTCTCCACCACCTCCACAGTGAGCTTTCCGGTGGTCAGTGTCAGAGAGTAGCGATCGCTCGTGCTCTTATCAATAACCCCCAGATCCTCTTCGCAGACGAGCCTACCGGTAACCTTGACCGTACAAACGCAGATGAGGTTCTTCGCCTTCTCCTTAAGATCCGTGAGACCCGTGGCCAGACCCTTATGATGGTAACTCACGACCTTGATATCGCAGCTAAGGCAGACCGTATCTTCCGTATGGATAACGGTATCCTCTCCCTCGACCGCGACTACATCAGAGGCAACAAGAAGACTGTAGATTCATTCTGATCTTACAGCGCACATATGAAAAACCGCCCGTCAGGGCGGTTTTTCCATACTGTCGAAAAAGGCGCAGAACAAAAGCCGCGACAAAAGGCAAGTCAAAAAACAAGTATTTAAAGATCAAAAAAGTTAGAAATCCGCCGAGTTTTCGGCGGATTTCACTATTAAATGCGACTTTTTAGTTGCGATTTGAGTCTCTGCCGTACCTTTGTACGCCGACGATACCCAAATCGCACCTTCTGCATCCTTCTCGACAGTCCGGGTCAGCTTGTCGATAACTTTATCGACAAGCTGGAAAAACCGCCCGTCAGGGCGGTTTTTCGCTTTAGGTAATACTATATCTCCGTATGCTGTATCTGTCCAAAAATATCCAAATACGGCATCTCCTTTTTCTTTCTGTTTATACTTGACGGGGATTCTGTTTTGCGATAAAATAAGATATCATAATTTTTAGCATTGTCAGTATAATTTAGTAACTACTGTATAAAGGAGACATTAATGAAGTTAAAGCTGAAAGGAATGGATAAGAAGACCCTGATACTTATCACAAGCGTGGCTGCTGTGTTTGTTGTCGCCTCTATTGTGATGGTTCTTGTTCTGTCCCTTGGAAAAAAGCCGGAAAACTCGCCTCCCGCAGAAGAGCAGACAAAGACGTTTACCGCAATTGAAAGCATTAACGGAGTCTGGATAGCAACCGTCTCAAATACAAATTTCCCCTCTGCTCCCGACCTCAGTGAGATCCAGCTGAAAAGCGAGCTTGACAGTATCGTTGAAAATGCGGCGGATATCGGCCTTAACGCTATTTTCTTTCAGGTGAGACCGGCGTCTGATTCTCTTTATAATTCAGAGATATTTCCCGTTTCCGAATATCTTTCCACAAACGGCGAGCTGACTCTTGATTGCCTGGATTATCTTGTTAAAAAGGCTAAGGACAGAGGTATCGGTGTCCATGCGTGGATCAATCCTCTCAGAGTTGCTACAGGCGGTACTGTTGATGCCCTTGCAGATGGAAATCCCGCCAAGGCAGATGCCTCACTTGCAGTAAAGTATGCCGACGGTAAGATATACTATGACTGCGGAAATCCTAAGGTCCGTCAGCTTATCTGCAACGGTATCCGTGAGGTGGTAGAGAATTATGACGTTGCGGGCATCGTGTTCGATGACTATTTCTATCCCTATCCCGTATATGAGACCCACAGTGACGGCACAAAATCCATTGCCGATTTTGATGATGCAGCAACGTACGCAAAGTACGGACAGAATTTTGACGATATTGGCGATTGGCGAAGAAACAACGTAAATACACTTATTGAGGAATGCTATAAAACCGTTAAGGAGATAGATCAAAGCTGCCTTTTCGGTGTTTCACCCTTCGGTATATGGAAAAACGGATACGGTGACGAGAGCGGAAGCCGCACAAGCGGAGCTCAGTCCTACTACGATATTTACTGCGATACCCTGGAATGGGCAAAGGTGGGATATATCGACTACGTTGCCCCCCAGCTTTATTGGACAAACAATACTCAGGCGGCACCTTACGGCGAGCTTATTGAATGGTGGGGAAGAATGCTTGCAGAGGCAAAGGTCCCCCTCCTTGTAAGCCACGCAGCCTATAGGTATTCCGAGTGGGAATCACCCTCCGGTATTATAACCTCACAGGTGGTTGCCGCAGGTAAGCAGGAGACCTATTGCGGTAGTATCTTCTACGGATACGGCGAGATATACTATAACAAAGAAGGTATAATAAATGAGCTGATGGAGCTCTACGGAACTGAAAAACAGGAAAAAGCCGACGATTGATCGGCTTTTTCAGATGATAAGGTGTTGTATTATGAGAAAGAGTAAAGGATACCGCAAGGAAAAGGCACTTGGGATAGTATCGGCAGTTGTTTTCGTGATCTTGGCCGTGCTTTACTTGGTGGATGCTCTGTTCACTCCCAAGCATAAGGTGGTTCACGCAGAATGCGAGATCCATTTTGTAGACGTGGGGCAGGGTGACTGTACTATGGTCATCTCAGATGAAAATGTGATCGTTGTGGATTGCGGCCCGCGAGAAAGTGCAAAGGATGCCAGCGAGTATATAAAGAGCTATACAGATACTATCGACTATCTTGTGCTGACCCACCCTCACGAGGATCATATAGGCGGTGCAGAGCAGATACTTGAGGATATATCCGTAGAAAACGTAATTATGAGCGATGCTGTTACCGATACATTGGTTTTTGACAGCTTGCTTTGTGCCCTTGACGAAAATAACGTAAACGTGATCGAAGCGTTCGCAGGTAATTCCTATGCAGCGGGAAAGCTTGATCTGTCTATCCTCTCACCGGCAGGCGAGATGACAAACCTAAATGACTACAGCATTGTGGCAAGAATATCCTATATGGACGTTTCCGTGATGGTGACGGGGGACGTTGAGCATAATTCCGAAAAGGCTATCGTAGATGCATTTTCAAAAAAGGATATAGAGTCAGAGCTGTTAAAGGTGAGCCACCACGGCTCAAGCACGTCTAATCATGAAAGCTTTGTTAAGGCGGTCGACCCCGAGTTTGCCGTTATCCAGTGCGGAGAGGATAACTCCTATGGTCATCCCCACAGAGAGATAATTGACCTTTTGAATAAACTGAATATTGAATACTACAGAACCGATGAGGAGGGAAGCGTGGTCTTCGTGACAGACGGAATAGGCGTTGAGCTGAAGGATCAGTGAATCTTGTACTTCAACCTCAGATTGTCTGCGATCATAGCTATGAACTCGGAGTTTGTAGGCTTTCCACGGTTGTTCTGAATTGTGTAGCCGAAATATGAGTTAAGAGTGTCAATGTCGCCCCGATCCCAGGCAACCTCAATGGCGTGGCGGATAGCTCGCTCAACTCTTGACGTGGTCGTTGCGTATTTTTTTGCAACTGAAGGGTAAAGCACCTTAGTAACAGAGTTGATTATCTCGTTGTCGTTGATGGTCATAAGTATTGCGGTCCTCAGATACTGATATCCCTTGATGTGGGCGGGAACGCCTATCTGGTGAATGATCTTTGTGACCTGAGCCTCAATGTCGGGGGGAGCGGAATTAACTGAGCCGGCGGCAATGCTGCCCTCCGCTCTTGCTCTGTAAATTGATTCGATGTGTTCAGCAAGGCTTGCATAATCAAGGGGCTTCGGGAGACAAAGAGCAGCGCCGGCCCTTGCCGCTTCAATAAATATATTCTGATAAGTGACAAAGGAAACGACTATAAATGCAGGAGCCTTGTCATGACCGTAGTCGGCGGTAACAGCCTGCCTGATAAGTCCGATGCCGTCAAGCTTTGAGAGCCATACGTCGCAGATAACGATGTCAGGGTGGTTCTTTTGTATGTAGCTCAGCGCATCCTCACCGTTTGATGCCTCGTCAACATTGCGCGCTCCTGCTCTCAGTAAAGCTTCCTTGCAGGATCTTCTGCATTCTGTGTTCTCATCTGCAATAAGTATTTTGATTTTGTCCATAGTATTAAACACTCCATGATATGGTAAAATTTGGTATTACAATATTACCATAATATGGAAATAATTGCAATAGATTACCAATTTTAATGTTGCACAAACTTGGCGGAATATAATTGGTAATATTTGACATAATGATAAAAAGATGGAATTTAGAGAAAAAGAATAAGGTATGACTGACTTTAAAAGGATAACTAAAGAGGATTTTCAGATAATTGATAAATATTTTGCATTTCATCTCGAAGCGAGGGATGAAAGCAGGTTTTGCGACTATGCCCCCGGTACCGTAAAAATGTGGTGCGAGGCTTATAAGATGGAATATGCCGTAGAGGGGGATATAATGCTTCTTCGCGCACGTTATGATGAGGAGAATGGAACGTCTTACCTTATGCCCATAGGCAGAAATGCAAAAAATTGTGCAAAGCTACTTGTTGATAGGATAAAGAACGAAAAAAGCGTCACCTTTTCCGTGATGAACAAGGAATTTGCCGCATTACTGAGAATTGAGCTTTCCGTTGATGAGTCGCAGATATTTGCCGACCGAGATTGGTCGGATTATATCTACCTGAGAGAGGAGTTCTGTAACCCCTCGGGTAAAAAGCACCATAATTATAAGTATAATCTTAACCGCTTCAAAAAGGATCATCCCAATGCCAAGGTTGAGCAGCTTACAGAGAAAAATGCGCAAGAAGCTGCAGATTTCTATATAGAATATTGTAAGAATAATCCCGATTCATCCTCTGTGGATGACCACGAGTTCCACGTGACCCTCCCGGTCATTCTCGCACCGTGGGAGTATTCAATGACTGGAGCAGTCCTCAGATCAAATGGCAGGATAATAGGCCTGACTCTTGGAGAGGTGTACGGTGATACGGTCATCGTCCATACGGAAAAGGCAGAGAAGGAGATCCCCGGTGCCTACCAAACCCTGGCTCTTGGTTATCAGCTTATGCAGCCCGAAACGGTCAAATATATCAATAGGGAAGAGGATATGGGCCTCGAGGGCCTTCGCCGCTCAAAGCTCTCCTATGGCCCCCTGAGGCTTGAGCATAAGTATACACTGTATTACAGATGACCTCTATGAAGCTTGACTATTTAAAAAAAACCAAATAATAAAGAAAGAACGCCCACTGCAACTGTCTCTGCAGTGGGCGTTAGTCTTATTTCTTCTCAAGATAAACTATAGTCTCAACGTGCTTTGTGCGTGGGAAAAGATCCACCGCAGTAACGTCTTTGATAATGTACTTTGTCTCGCATATCTTTTTCAGGTCACGGGCAAGGGTCTGAGGATCGCAGGAAACGTAGATAAGGCGCTCAGGCTTTATTCTCAGAAGCTCCTTGACCATTTTTTCAGAGCATCCCGCACGGGGAGGATCGATGGTTATAAAGTCAATGCTTCCGTAGGTGCTCTTTGCAAAGTCGGCAGAGTCTCCGCCAAAAAAGCCGATGTTTGTAAGGCCGTTGCGCTTTGCATTCTCCTTTGCATCCCGCACTGCAGATTCGTTGATCTCAACGCCGGTGATAAATGCCTCGGGGTGAAGAGCGGCAATGGACATTCCGATAACACCTGTGCCGCAGTAAAGATCCGCACCGAATTTTCCGTCTCCCATTGCGGCATACTCTGCAACCCTTCTGCAAAGCAGCTCGGCGCTGTCGTGGTTGACTTGAAAGAAGGAAAGGGGAGATACCTTGAGGGAAAGACCGAGAAATTCTTCGGTAATGTAGTCTCTTCCGCAGATAAGGTCAGCGTCCTCGCCGTCCTCAGGGTGGTCACCGTATTTGGTAAGAAGGCCGACTACTGCGGGATAAGCCTTCAAAAGCTCTTCACCGTAGCCCTCAAGATCAAGATAGCTGAACTTGTCTCTTGTGCCTATAACAACGGTCATCTCGCTCTTTTTGCAGTTGGTCCTTATAAAAAGGTAGGAAACTGAGCTGATCTCATCCTTGAAATAATCATGAGTGAATTTGCCGATAGCGAAAAATTCCTCCGGGATAATTCTGCAGCCCTCGCAGGATACGATATCATCGCTGCCCGCTTCGGAAAAGCCGCAAACGCCGTTGCCAAAGCGAAGCACAGCCTTGTTTCTGTAGAATTCGGGAGATGCGGAAAGAATCTCGGAGACCTTGATCTCACCCTGACCGGCCTTTCTGAGTGCCGCCTCAACTCCTGCCTTTTTCACAGAAAGCTCGTGCTCGTATGTTATGTGGCGAATGTCACATCCGCCGCAGGTGGGGAAGTGGGGGCAGTCAGGCTCGCATCTGTGAGGAGAGGGCTCGTCAACGGAAAGCACCTTCGCGATCTTAAAGTTCTTCTTTTCCTGAGTTATCTCGCAGGTAACGGTGTCTCCGTCAACAGCACCGAGACAAAATACAACGCAGCCGTCAAGCTTCGTTATACCGTTGCCCATAAGATTCATCTCGTCGATCTTGGCAGTAAAAGTCATAACGTATCCTTTTTTCTTGGTTTTTTAACATTATACATCTTTTATTGCCCCTTGTCAATTTCACAAGCGCTAAACCCTTAAATTATCCGCTCACGTAGGCAAGCGATGATCTTTTTCTCCTCCCTTGATACCTTCACCTGAGAAAGCCCCAGCGCATCGGCGGTCTGCTGCTGAGACATATCCTTGAAATACCTTAAAAATACGATCTTTTTCCAGTCCTCGGGTAGCTTTGTAAGGGCATCTGCAAGAGCTATTCTGTCAACGGCGGCATCTATGGAACAGCCGCCGTCGCCCAAAACGTTTTCAACGGTGAAGCCCCCCTCGTCAGTAAGTGGCTCAGATATGGATGCCACAGGGCGTGAACAGTCAAGAGCGCATATGACTGCCTCACGATCAAGTCCGGACAGAGCACAAAGCTCGTCAATGTGAGGCTCACGGGAGTGCTTCGATGAAAACTCCTCCCGCAGTCGAAGCAGTATTGCGGCGTTTTTCTTGTTTTCACGGCTCACCTTTATCAGTCCGTCATCTCGGAGAAATTTTCTTATTTCCCCCACTATTAGCGGGACCGCATATGTGGAGAAGGCGCAGCCTCGGCTAATATCAAAGCTTTTGATGGCCTTCAGCATTCCTATAAGCGCAAGCTGTATGAGATCCTCAAGCTCGCATCCCCGTCCCGCAAATTTTCCCGCAAGGGAAACGGCAAGAGGGTAATTCACTCTGATAAGAGTGTCCGTGGCCTCCGAATCCCCTGCCTGTGCCTTTTCTATGTATGAAAGGTTGTCCTTGTAAGAATCCAAAACGACGTACCTTAATTTGCACAGAGCCTTGAAAGAGACTTTGTGAGGGTGACCTTCGTGCCTTTTTTGGGTTTAGATGTAACGCGAAGCTTGTCGCAGAAGCTCTCCATCACAGTAAAGCCCAGGCCGCTTCGCTCGCCCTCACGGTCTGTGGTAAACATGGGCTGCATAGCACTTGCAATATCCTCGATACCGCATCCCCTGTCCTTTATCTCGATCTTTACAGACCTGTCCGAATAGCTTTTAAGGGATAAGTATACTGTCCCCACAGTATCACGGTATGCGTGAACGATGCAGTTTGTCACCGCCTCGGAAACGGCACATTTTATGTCTGCAAGCTCCGAGACTGTGGGATTTAGCTGCATAACGAAGGAGGAAACGAGTGCCCTTGCCAAGGCCTCGTTCTGAGAGAGGGAGGGAAATTCCGCCTTCATGGCATTTTCGCAGTTTTTCTTCATTTTGAGGTGTTCCTTTCCTTGTAATCAATGATACGGTCAAGTCCTGCCATATCGAACATTTTTGTGATCCGCTCTGTAGCCCCCGTCACCGAAAAGGCAATACCTGCCTCCGTTGCCTTGGTATATCGGCCGAGAACGAGGCCGAGACCCGATGAATCCATAAACGTGACCCCTGAAAGCTCCAGAATAAGAGCCTCAGGCGCAGATGAGGCGAGAAGGGTGTCGATGGCCTCTCTTATGCTTTTTGCGGAGTGATGATCTATCTCTCCTCTGATGTGTGCCCAAAGGGTCTCACCGTCGAGAGTAAGCTTTACGCTTCCGTTTTCAAAATCCATAGCTTGTTCCTTTCTTTTTTTATTGATTCTACTACCTGCTTTATGCGTATTTTGTCATAACCGGAACCGGTGTATATTTTATTGAATGTGAATAAAAAATATTGAAGTTTTGAAAAGATTGTGATATAATTACATCAAATAGAATGCCTTAAGGCAGATCGGAGGAAATATGAAAAGAATAGTATCCATGATGCTTGCGCTGCTGACTGTGCTTTCTATGAGCATAACTGCATCTGCGGCATATGACTTCAAACTGAATCAGGATATTCTGAACGATGAGACCTATACTCTCGGAGATATTAACGGCGACGGAGCCGTTAACGCGATGGACTCTCTTGCACTCAAAATGACTATTGCAGGTATTCCTTGAGGAGATATCGTCAAGGATGCCGCAGATTTTGACGGTGATGACAAGATCGCCGCAATTGATGCGTACAGCCTTAAAACGTGTATAGCAGGGGTCCGTTCCACCTCTGACTATGACAATGGCTGTCAGATCTATAAGCTCACCGTTGGCGGTAACAGTATTTCTGACTATTCCATCGTTCTTGGTGAGGACGTTACCGATGAGGATAACTCCTATTTTGCCGCTCTTAACCTTAAGAAATACGTTAATGAGGTGGCTGGCGTGTCTCTTCCCATCTGCAATGGAGAGGCAACTACAGAAAAGGCCTTCTATCTCATTCAGTATTCAACAAAGAGCGAGCGCGGACAGGAGCTTGGCATCGAGGGCTATAAGTACGAGGTCAAGGACGGAAACGTTTATATCGAAGGAACCTATCGCGGTACTATGTATGCCGTATATGATATCCTTGAGGATTATCTCGGTGTTCGCTTCGTTGCAGACGATGAGACCTTCGTTTATAAGAACAGAACTGTGGATATCCCCGAGGGAACCGTCAGCGAGTATCAGCCCACCCTTGTGTTCAGGCATGCCTGCCAGACATACGAAAAGAGCGGTGCGGTAATGCACTATTTCCCCAACAGACTGAACGGAACGCAGCTCTATGCAAATAATCATAAGAGATTCGGTACCCTCTCAGGCCCTATCTACAGTAATGCTCATTCCTTCCTTGAATATTGGAAGATGTCCTCAGGTACCGTTCCTGAGGATACAACAGGTATGACAGAGCAGCAGATCCTTGAAGCAAAGTTCGCATCAGGAATCGCTCCCGATGCATACGGCTGGCAGCCCTGCGCAACCAGCGATAAGGACTATACAAAGCTCTTTAACGGTATGCTTGAGTGTAATAAGATGTCTATGTACTGGGGCAACGAGCTTCATTACGAGGATGAGATCAGCGTAATGTCCTTCTCTATCCTCGATAACCAGAAGTACTGTACTTGCCGTAAGTGCTCTCAAATATCAAAGAATGAGGGCTTTTCAGGCCTTTATCTCCAGCTTTACAACAGAGCGGTTGTAGACGTTCAGGAGTATTATCCCGGCCTTCGCCTTTACGGTATCGTGTATGCAAAGGATTTTCCCGTAACCATCAAGCCTCACGATAATCTGGTCATTCTCTATTGCGGCGTAAGCTGTGATAACCATATCCTCGGCATGGAGGATTGCTATGAAAGTGGCGGTCAGCTCAATAATATGAAAAATGACCACGACCTTGTGGCACTTTCCTTCTGGGGCGACCTTTGTAAGGAAACGGGAGCGGAGCTTTGGTTCTGGATCTACCCCATCAACTATCACTATTATCTCGCAGATTGCCCCAATATCCCCAACCTCTACTATAATACCAAGTACCTCATCGATGAGTGCGGAGTAAACGGCATTTATTACGAGGGTGGCGGTACAGATTATATCTTCGAGGCCCTTAAGGCTTACGTGACCGTACAGCTTATGTGGGATCCCTCCATGACCTATGAGGAGTTCTGCGACGTTATCAAGGAATATCTCTATATCCGCTACGGTAACGGTTATGAGGAGCTTTTCACTTATATGGAAATGCTGACAGAGGCGGGAGATCAGTGCGGAACCTGCTTTATCAATAACTTTGACCGACCCGGCGATATGTACTCCTATGAGTATCTGGCAGAGAACTACTACGAAATGAGAGGTCTCCTTGAGACTGCATATGAAAAGGCTATCACAGACGACCACCGTGCAAGAATTGAAAGAATGATGGTGTGCTGTGACTTTATGGGCCTTTCCTCCCTCCATACAGAAATGTATGAAAACGGCGATGAGGCGTCCAGAGCAGAGTATACAGAGCGCTATACATGGATGTATAATAAGCTCCGTGAGCATAACATGAGAGTGTTCTCAAGTGACATGTATTCTGTACCCTCAAAGTGCGATCCCACCATCAACCCTATGGTCCAGATATACGAGGAGGGCTCAAGAAGACATAACGTATATCCATAAACCTTGAAAGGAGGATATTATGAAGAAAATAGTTTCCGTATTTCTTTCCCTGCTGATGCTGTTTTGCGCACTTGCTTCAACTGTCAGTGCAGGAGACTTCTATATTGAGCAGGACTTTATGTATGACGATACCTATGTTATGGGTGATGTCAACAGCGATGGAGAAGTAAATGCCATAGACTCACTGAGCCTTAAGCTTACTATTGCAGGAAGTATAAGCGGCGATGAGATCGAACAGCAGCCTGCTGATTTCGATGCCAACGGCCAGATATCTGCAATCGATTCTTATTATCTCAAGCTTTGCCTTGCAGGACAGAGCAGCACCTCTGATTTTGAAAAGGGCAGACAGGTCTATAGAATGACCATTGCAGGCACTGATATTTCAGAGCTTTCCATCGTTCTTCCCGAGGATTATACAACGGATGACAATATCTATTTCGCATACCTCAACTTTATGAAGTATGTAAGAGTGCTGACAGATGTTGAGATCCCCATGAGCAGAGGAACAGCTGCCACCGAGAAGGCCATCTACTTCCACGACGTGGAGCTGGACAGTGAGCTTGGTGAGATTTTGGGCGTTGAGGGCTACAGATACGATGTAACAGACGGTAACCTTAATATCTACGGTACGTACCGCGGAAATATGTATGCGGTATACGATATCCTTGAGGATTATCTGGGTATGCGCTTCTATTCAAGCGCTGAGACCTTTGTTTATAAGCAGAGACTTGTAGATATTCCCGAGGGCGTCAGCGTTGAAAAGATTCCCGAACTCAACTTCCGCTATGCACGCCATACCTTCGGCAGACAGCCTAAGGGCCACTTCTTCCCCAATAAGCTTAACGGCAGCCAGCTTTCAGGCCACGACGAAAAGTTCTACGGCACAAAGATAGGCCCCCTCTACTCAAATGCTCACTCCTTCCTTGAGTACTGGCAGATGGGCTCAGGTGAATGGCCGGATCCCTCTATTCCTGCAGGTATGTCTCAGTATGTATATAGCGCCGACCTGTATGATGCAAAGTTCAAATCCGGATACGCTCAGGATGCATATGGTTGGCAGCCCTGCGCAACAAGTGACAGTGAGTATAAAACACTCTTTGAGGGTATGATCGACTGTAACAGAATGGTAATGAGCTGGGGCAGACCTACGTACATCGCAGAGGGACAGACCGTGTTCTCCTTCTCCATTGCAGATAACCAGAAATACTGCACCTGCCGTAAGTGTAACATCATCAAGAGAACAGAAGGCTACTCCGGCCTTTATCTCAGCCTCTATAACAGAGCAACAGAGGATGCACAGGCTTATTACCCCGGCGTTCGTCTCTATGGCATCGTGTACGCAAAGGATTTCCCCCAGACCATAAAGCCCCATAAGAACTTTATCATCCTCTACTGCGGTATCGGCTGTAACAACCATATCCTCGGTCAGGAGGAGTGCTACGATCACGGTGGTCAGCTCAATAATTCAAGCAACGCTGCAGATGAGATCGCACTTCCTTTCTGGGGTAACCTCTGTAAGGAAACAGGCGCTGAGCTCTGGTTCTGG
>JAFXFQ010000084.1 GCA_017520365.1 Clostridia bacterium | reverse complement strand
TTTCGCCCTTTCAAGCCCTGTCGTACCTTTGTACGCCGACGGGCTTGAAATGACGAAATCTGCATCCTTTACGACAGCCTGAGCCAGCTTGTCGATAACTTTATCGACAAGCTGAAACCCTCCGATTTCTCGGAGGGTTTCATTACGTTTTACACACAGGTCACGTACCGGGCCTGCCTTTCGCTTGCAATAAATGACGTCCAATATACGTTTGCTCCTTCTTTCGTTTCGGAGGCTGTCGGTAATCGGGAACTTTTATGTCAACATAACACCTTTTAAGCTACTGATCTATCATCGGCAAAATCATCGTCGATAGTTGCTTTGCAAATAACTTTTTCATCCCCAAGAACAGCTTCCGAACTGTTCTGTTTTAAATCCAAAGCAACTGTAATGTTTATTGACGAGGTGATTATAGCCACACACATTAATAGTGATATAAGATTTTTAAACTTTTTCATAGCCGTTCCTTTCTGTTATTTTTGATGTGGTTGATTTTAATACTAAAGAGCAACTGCCTTATTTCGGATACCCGTGTTCCAATATGTCATATTTGATACCGGTTCTGTTAGTTATAACACTATGTATTTGTCCTATCTGATCGGCCGTAAGAACACCTAAGTCATACGCTTCTTTAAAAGAATAAAACTCACCGTCTTTCCAGACATTTATAGAATTTGGGGAAAGATAAAAAATATATCCTGCTATGTTCACTTCAACAAATACCATTGAATGATTCCCTTCAACAGCACATTGAAAGTTCACAATTACAACACCGTCATAAGTTCCATAATAACGGCTGACATAATATGGAACCATATCGTTTGGATCATGATTATATCTCTCCATTATGTAGTAACAATAATCCATCGCTATCTGATCGAGAACAGCGTCATCAATAGGAACAGGCTGCTGAACCACAGGCTCCGTTTCGGGAGGAACTACGGGTTCAGTCTCCGGAGGAGCTACAGGCTCCGTTTCGGGAGGAGCCACGGGCTCTGTTTCGGGAGGAACCTCTGCATCCGTATCATCGGGCTCGGGTGCATCCTCTGCATCAGTTCCCTCATTTGAGCTGTCGGAATCCTCGGGCAAGGCAGATTCCTCTTCCTTTTCAGTGCCCTCGTCAGCGGTGGATTCCGGCTCTGTCTCCTCGGGCGGCTGAGTAGATGCTTCGGTACCATCCTCGGTACCACCGTTTCCCACGTTATTTCCGTTGCCGGCATTCTCTTCGGGCGGAGCGGCACATGAGGCTGAAAGCACTGTTGTAAGCGCAAGGAGCACTGCCAAAATTACAATACTTAATCTTTTCATTTTAAATACCTCCTTTACGGTGTATTATTTTTATCATTCTATGCAAAAAGCGCACACTTAGCCTGATACTACGTGTGCGCAAAAAGCTTATCATATAATAGCGCACCTTGGTAATATCAGTGCGTAAATGATTCCTTCACATATTAATTTTAGCATAAATATTTTTTATTGTCAATAGCGAATTAAGTATAAGCGTGTCGGAGTTTGCAGTAAAAAGAGGTAAAATAAATACGATGTCCTCACAGATTATTCAAGGGTTTTTCTGCTGCTCCCCTATTATAAACAGCCTTCGGTGCTTTTACTTTTTTTACAGCACCTTTTTTGAGATCTGCTCGTACATCAGTTCACATATGAATCCATAATTTTGGCAGATACATGGAAATTTTTCATCAAAAACCTTTGTTTTCCTTTGAAAATTAACACCTTGTTATTGACTGTTTAATCTATATGTTATATAATTATTATGTATAAAAATATAATCGGCTAATATGCCGACAGAGAGATCAATGCTATATTTTTAGGAATTTTTTGTATTTGAGAAAGGTTTATCACTATGGCAACAAAGAAAAAGGCGGCACCCGCCCCCGTAGCGGCAGTATCTGCAGAGGATAAGAAAAAAGCTCTTGACACCGCCATCTCTCAGATGGAAAAGCGCTTCGGAAAGGGCACTATCATAAAGATGGGCGAAAACCCCTCCATGAACGTTTCCGCAGTATCAACGGGAAGCGTGGGCCTTGATATGGCTCTCGGAGTCGGAGGCGTTCCCAGAGGAAGGATCGTTGAGATCTACGGTCCCGAATCCTCAGGTAAGACCACAGTTGCTCTCCACTGCGTTGCAGAGGTGCAAAAGCTTGGCGGCGAGGCGGCATACATAGACGCAGAGCACGCTCTCGACCCCGTATATGCCAAGAATCTGGGCGTTAACATCGACAATCTCCTCGTTTCTCAGCCCGACTCCGGCGAGCAGGCCCTTGAGGTCTGTGAGGCTCTCGTTCGCAGCGGTGCCATCGATATCGTTGTCATCGACTCCGTTGCGGCTCTCGTTCCTCAGCAAGAAATTGAGGGAGACATGGGTGCTTCTCACGTTGGTCTCCAGGCTCGTCTTATGTCTCAGGCTCTCCGTAAGCTTAACGGTGCGGCGGCTAAGACAAACTGTATCGTGATCTTCATCAACCAGCTCCGCGAAAAGGTGGGCGTTGTATACGGCAACCCCGAGACCACAACAGGCGGACGAGCTCTCAAGTTCTATGCCTCCGTTCGTCTTGACCTGAGAAAAACAGAGGCTCTCAAATCCGGCAGCGATACTTACGGCAACCGCGTTAAGTGCAAGGTAGTAAAAAACAAGGTAGCTCCCCCCTTCAAGGTAGCTGAATTTGACATTCTCTTCGGAAGCGGCATCTCCAAATCCGGCGAGATCATCGACACAGGCGTTGAGCTCGGCATCATCGAAAAGAGCGGCTCCTGGTTTGCATACAACGGCGAGCGCCTCGGCCAGGGACGTGACAACGCAAGAAAGCTTATCGAAAGCGATGATGCACTCAGCGCTGAGATAGAGGCAAAGATCAAGGCAGCTCTTCAGAACGGCGACAGCGAAACCGTTGAGGCAGAGCTTGACGAGGATGATCTCGATATCAGAATGCTGGATCTTGATCTTGACAGCGACAATTAAGAATAGGGTCAGCCATCATTACAAAAACAAATTTACATGATCGCATAACGGAGAAATATCCTTGAAATGTAATAATATAAGCTTTTCCTCCTTCCGCAACATCGAAAATGAAAGCTTAAGCTTTTCCGACGGTGTTAACGTGCTTTGGGGAAGAAACGCACAGGGAAAATCGAATATACTTGAGGGGATCTATTTCTTCGCCCGCGGCCGCTCCTTCAGAGGAGCAAAGGAAAGGGAGATGATCCGCTTTTCTCAAAGTGCCGCAACTCTTTCTCTTGAGTTTTCAAAGGAGGGAGACCGATATCCTGTCTCCCTCTCAGCAAATATCCCCGCCGACGGCCGAAAGACACTCTACCGCAACGGTGCAAGGCTTTCCGGATCAAAGGAAATGATGGGAAGCTTCAGAGCCGTTCTTTTCTGCCCCTCCCATCTGACTCTGGTCAGCGGTGGCCCCGCTCTGCGCAGAAGCTTTATGGATATTGCCCTCTCCCAGCTGTATCCCGCATATCTTGACAGCCTTTCCCGATACAACCGCGCTCTCAATCAGCGAAACGCCCTTATAAAAAAGGCTCAGGGAACAGGCAAGATCGCATTTGATACTATGATATGGGATACGTATGCCGAGCAGATGGCAACCTACGGAGCCGATATTTTTGCCCGAAGGCTTGAATATATGGAAAAGCTTTCGGAATCTATCGAAATGCTTTTCTCCGAAATGACTCTCGGCGCCGAAAAGCCGTCTCTTTCTTACCGTTCATCCGCGCTGACTGACAGCGGTGATGAAACAAGGGATGCAGGAAAGGCAAAGCTTTACGAGGCACTGACGGAGAATATAGATCGCGAAATACACTTTGGCGCCACTCTTTACGGTATACATAAGGACGATATTTCCGTGAGGCTGAATTCAAAGGATGCAAAAATATATGCCTCCCAGGGTCAGCAAAGGAGCCTTGCTCTTGCAATGAAGCTTGCCGAGGGCGAAATGTCACGGAAAATAAGCGGAGAATACCCTGTTTTTCTCCTTGATGATGTTCTTTCGGAGCTTGACTGCGACCGACGCGCCTTTATTATGAGAAATCTGACAGACCGCCAGCTGATAGTCACATCCTGCGAACCGGACGTATTCCGCTCCATGGCAGGCGGCTCCCGCCTTATTGAGATCTGCGACGGCAAGATCAAAGAGGTGTGCGACGGATGATCAGATACAAAATCACAAGGGTAAATGATACCCCTTCAGGTATTTACTGCGATTTCACACAACTCAGCGAATCGGGAGAAGGCCGGGAGCCTGTAAGCCTGCAGGTCTCCATATCAGATTACTACGATGCCCATCTGAGGGAGGGCAAGGTCATCACAGACGAGTGCTTTGAAGCACTTTATGAGGCCTCCTGCGTTGCAAAGGCTGTCAAGCAAGCCGAATGGGTGCTTTCAGGAGGAGACCACAGTAAAAAAGGTCTCGTTGCAAAGCTTCTCCGAGGGAAGATCGATAAGGTCTATGCCGAAAGGGCTGCCCTCATAATGGAGGAGCGAGGATTTATCGACGAATATGCTCAGGCTGAGAGATGTGCAAGAGCATATTGCACCCGCAAGTACCGAGGCAAAAAAAGAATAATACAAGAGCTTCTCATAAAGGGGTATGAAAGGGATGCCGCTGTTGCGGCTGCATCCTTTATAAGCCCCGATGAATATATGGAGGCCCTGAAAACAGTAATAGAAAGAAAATATCCTAATGCCCCCACGGACAAAAAGGAAAAGGATAAGAGGATCGCATCCCTTATGCGGCTGGGCTTCTCCCTTTCCGAAATAACGGAGGCATTTCGGGAAGTATACTGATAAAAGCAGGGTAAGACCTAAAAATGCGGTCTCGTTTTTAAAGCTTTATGCTGTGCTGTGAAAAGCTCCGCTATCTCTAAATCCCCCACAGGAGACATACTTATGAACAGAAAAAATTTCAAGGTCGGCTTTGTTTCTCTCGGATGTGCAAAGAACCTTTGCGATACTGAGGTAATGCTTCACCACATTATGGAAGCGGGCTATCAGCTCACCCCCGAGGAAACTGAGGCTGACTGCATCATTATAAACACCTGCGCCTTTATCGAAAGCGCAAAGCGTGAGTCTATCGACTCCATTCTTGACATTGCATGGCTCAAGAAGCACAACGGCCTCAAGGGCATCGTTGTTACAGGATGCCTTGCCGAGCGCTACCGTCAGGAGCTTCTCAGCGAGCTTCCCGAGGTTGATGCTGTGCTCGGCGTTGGAGGAATCCACAAAATCGTTGATGCTGTTGACAGCATATTCAACAAAGCAAAGGATAAATTCACCTGCTTTGACGACAAGGAAGAGGTAAAGCTCGGCGGCGACAGGATAATCACCACAGGCGAGGTCTTTGCCTATATCAAGATCTCCGAAGGCTGTAACAACCGCTGCACGTACTGCGCTATCCCCTCCATACGCGGAAATCTGCGCTCCAGAACTATTGAAGATATCGTGGAGGAGGCAAAAGGCCTTTCCGAAATGGGTATCCGCGAGCTTTGCGTCATCGCTCAGGATACAAGCGTCTACGGTCTTGACATTTACGGACGCTACGCTCTCCCCGAGCTTCTCCGTGCCATCACCGACAATACAGATATTCCTTGGATCCGCGTTCTCTACTGCTATCCCGATAAGATAACCGACGAGCTTATCGCTGAGATGCGTGACAACCCAAGGATCGTCAAGTATCTTGACCTTCCCATCCAGCATATCTCCAACAAAATGCTCACCGCAATGAACAGACACGGAGACCGTGCCTGTATCGAGGATGCTATAGCGCGTCTTCGTCGCGAGATCCCGGATATTACCCTTCGCTCCACAGCTATCGTTGGCTTCCCCGGAGAGACAGAGGAAGACTTTACAGAGCTTTGCCAGTTTATAAAGGATGTCAAGTTTGAGCGCTTCGGCGCCTTCACCTACTCACGCGAGGAGGGTACCGCGGCTTACGATCTCCCCTACCAGATCGATGAGCAAACAAAGCAGGACAGACTTGATATTCTTATGCGCGCACAGCTTGACAACTCCGAGGCATTCAACGAGGCACTTGTGGGTAAGGTCATCCACGTGCTTTGCGAAAGCTTTGACCCTGTCAGCGAAGCATACGTTGGCAGAAGCTACCGCGACAGCGCAGATATCGACGGAAAGATCTGGTTCACCTCACACCGTCCCGTTTCCGAAGGTGAATTCGTTGACGTTCGTATAACTGAGGCTATGGATTACGACCTTGTGGGCGAAACCGTAGTATGATAGAGCTTACCACCCTTTTCTCAGGCTCCGAGGGCAACTCCACCCTTATCAAAACTGAAAACACGGCAGTTCTCATTGATGCGGGCAGAAGCTGCAAGGCAGTTTGCGAGGCCCTTGCAAAGCTGGGAATGACCCTTGATGATATAAAGGCTATTTTTATAACTCACGAGCACTCGGACC
>JAFXFQ010000083.1 GCA_017520365.1 Clostridia bacterium | reverse complement strand
GCGGCATCGAGGAGATGTGTACTGACCTTGCAAGATGGCAGGAACAGAATCCTGACGGATTCCCCGATGAAGAATAATTAAACGGGCGAATCTTCGCCCGTTTTTTACAGTATTTATTGCTGCTTGCATTATATAAAGTAAATCAATAGTATAATCTTTATTAGGAGCTATTATGATAATTAAAGAATCTTTCGGTATGTCACCTTGCGGCAGCGAGGTGTATGCCTATACACTTGAAAACGGTTCTATCGTTTCCGCGAAGATCACAAACTTTGGTGGTACTATTATCAGCCTTTGGGTCGAGGATAAGGAGGGTAAGAAGCACGACGTTGTATGCGGCTTTGACACCATCGATGGATACCTTACTTCAGGCGGCTATCAGGGCGCTATCATCGGCAGAGTTACAAACAGAATCAGCAACTCAAGGTTCACCCTTGACGGAAAGACCTACGAGCTTTATCCCAACTGCGGTACATTTACAGCCCACGGAGGAAAGATCGGTTACAATAAGCGCGTATGGGGGGCAAAGGCTATTGACGGGGAAGAGCCCAGCCTTGCTCTTACTTATGTAAGCCCCGACCTTGAGGAAAATTACCCGGGTACTGTTGTTGTAACTGTTACATATACACTCAAAAAAGAAGGTGCTCTCGCAGTAAAATACGAGGCGTATACTGATAAGAGAACTATCTTCAATCTCACTAACCATGCATATTTCAATCTTGAGGGCTATGAAACAGGTTCCATCGCCGATCAGATCATGTGGATCGATGCTGACACTATGAACGAGCAGGACTTTGATATCATTCCTACAGGTAATATTGTGAGCGTAAAGGGTACGCCCTACGATTTCACAACGCCCAAGGCAATCGGACGCGATTTTGATTCCGATCCCGATATGGAGAAGCAGAACGGCGGATATGATAATAACTTTATCTTCAATAATTTTGACGGAAGTCTCAAAAAGAGATGTACTCTCACAGCTCCCGTTAATGGTCTCAAAATGACTGTGTATACAGACCAGCCCTGCGTTGGTGTTTACACCTCTAATATGATGAATCCTGATGATCCTGCATTTAAGGGAGGCGTTCAGCAAAAGTGCCGCTGTGCCGTTTGCTTTGAGACACAGAAGATGCCCGATGCTGTCAATAATCCCGGATTCACAGACACTGTTCTTGAGCCCGGTGAGCTTTACACCCACAATACTGTATTTGAGTTTAAAAACTAAAGAAAAAGGCGTTGGATAACCCAACGCTTTTTTATGTTTTATTTAGTTTTCAGAGGCTTCAAGAAAAAGAATTTCACCGAATACGGAAATGGAAAGCCCTTCGGGGATGTAGTATGTATCTCCGCTTTTTGCGGGATACTTGATTTCGTTACACTCAATATAACCGTCACCTTCTATGAAAACAAGAGATGTAAAAGTAGTTCTTGATATTTTTACAGCTTTGCCCTCTGATGCAACGTGCTTAATACACTTGAATTTGTCGCAGTTAACAAGGCAGTTATCTTCATTTCCCTTGGAAAAACGTAGCTTATTGATCTCTGAATCGCTTCTTGAACGTGTAACGCTTAGTGCTTTTTCGATGTGTAACTCCCTTGGACGTCCGTCTGTACCAAGCCTACCGTAGTCATAAAATCGATAGGTAGTATCTGAGTTCTGCTGAATCTCCGCAAGAAGAATGCCTTCACCTATGGCGTGTACCTGTCCTGCAGGAATAAAGTAGCAATCTCCCGGCTTAACATATATCCTTTTCATTCCGCTCTCAAAATTATTGCTTTCCACCATTTTTGTAAAGTCCGAAACGGTGAGGCCGTCGTTGAGACCGTATATGATGAAAGCCCCCTCGTCAGCACTGATGATGTACCACATCTCGGTTTTGCCCAACGGAACTCCGGAGTCATCGGTCACGTCATCGTCGGGATGAACCTGCACCGAAAGCTTATCGCAGGCATCTATAAACTTTATAAGAAGAGGGAAGTCGTATCCGCATCCGAGAAGAGAATTTAATGTCTGCCCCTCATATTCGCCATTTGCTATAACCGAAACGGCTTCAGGGCGGCAGGTCAATTCCCATGCTTCTCCTATCTTGTCTGATTCGGAGCTTTTATTAAATTTGGTTTTGAGGCGATCTCCGCCCCATATCATCTCACGCATATAAGGAACGAGCCGCATAGGATATTTGTTCATAAAACACCTCATTTAAAGAGAAAGCCCGCTTTTGCGGGCTTTCGTTGTTAATCGTTGTCGCTGTCGTCATCAATAGGCTTTTCAAGCTTTTTTACGACTATTTCCTTTACCATTTTTTCGTCACACTTGGTAACCTCGACGGAAAGAATCTCATAAGTGAATGAGTCACCAACATCGGGGAGTCCTTCGAGAATGAGCTGTACCCAGCCATTTACGGTCTGTGGCTTTTCGTTTTCATCATCGTCAAACTCAAGCTCAAAATAGTCGAGAAGGTCGTCCAAATCAGCAGAGCAATCAACAGTAAGAGTTCCGTCATCGTTCTGAGTCATCAGTGTTTCTACCTCGTCGTGCTCGTCCCAAACATCTCCGATGAGCTCTTCTATGATATCCTCCATGGTAACGATACCCATAAGGCCGCCGAATTCATCAATGACGAAGGCCATATGGCATTTTTCTTTTTGAAGATCTCTGAGAAGATCGTCTATTTTGTGGTGCTTGGATATGTAAAGGGGCTTTTGATAAAGGTCTTTATAATCTGTTTTTCCGGTGTTGTAAGCGTGGAAAAAGTCTTTTTCGTGAAGAAGGCCCTTGATATCGTCAATGCTTTCACCGACTACAGGGAGACGGGAGAAGCCTGATTCGAAGAAGAGTGCCATGATCTCTCTTGGATCACTTTCCTCGGTAATGGTAACTATGTCTATTCTGGGAGTGAGGATAGAGCCTACGGTGAGATCTCCGAATTCAATGGCGCTTCGGATAAGCTCGCTTTCATCCTCGTCAAGACCACCCTCCTGCTCAGCTTCATCCAGCATTGTCATAAGGTCGTCGCCGTTGGGGGC
>JAFXFQ010000082.1 GCA_017520365.1 Clostridia bacterium | reverse complement strand
ATGCCTGATAGAGCTCCATAAGTGTGAACTCGGGGTTATGTCTTGTATCTACGCCCTCATTACGGAATACACGACCGATCTCGTACACTCTCTCAAGGCCGCCGACGATAAGTCTCTTGAGGTAAAGCTCAAGGGAGATACGGAGCTTAACGTCCTCATCGAGGGCATTAAAGTGTGTCTCAAAGGGGCGTGCTGCCGCACCGCCTGCATTGGAAACGAGCATAGGAGTTTCAACCTCCATAAAGCCCTCGCCATCAAGGTAGCGGCGGATAGCGGAGATGATCTTTGAACGCTTAACGAAGGTATCCTTTACCTCGGTGTTCATAATAAGGTCCACGTATCTCTGGCGGTAGCGCATATCTGTGTTGGTGAGACCGTGGAACTTCTCGGGGAGCACCTGGAGGGACTTTGAGAGAAGCGTTACCTTAGTTGCGTGGATAGAGATCTCGCCGGTCTTTGTCTGAAATACTGTACCTGTGATTCCTACAAGGTCACCGATATCCAGCTTCTTGAAGGCTGCGTATTCCTCTTCGCCAAGGGAGTCGCGGCAAACGTAGGACTGGATATTGCCGGGCTTATCCTGCACGTTACAGAAGGATGCCTTACCCATAACACGCTTTGACATCATACGGCCTGCGATGGTTACCTCTTTGCCGTCAAGCGCCTCAAAGCCTTCCTTGATATCGGTAGAGTGGTGAGTAACGTCAAACTTTGTAATAACGAAGGGGTCCTTGCCCGCCTCCTGAAGAGCCGCCAGCTTTTCCCTTCTTATGAGGACCTGCTCACTCAGGTCCTTCTGCATATTTTCTGCCATTTTATTATCTCAGCTTTCTTTTTTCAATAAAGATTCAAAACCGCAAAGCGGTTTTGTACCTTTTCTATTCTCTTTTCTCTCTTAACTGTTCTCTTGAAAAAACTCAGTTTTTCTTTGCTCTTTCAACAGAGAGGACCTCAAGAGTCACTTCTCCGCAGGGAGCTGTATACTTAACAACGTCGCCTGCCTTTGCGCCCATAAGAGCCTGACCCATAGGGCTGTGGTCTGTGATCATATTAAGGAAAGCGTTTACCTCATTGGAGCCGACGATCGTATACTCTGCCTCCTCATCGAAGGTCTTGTCATAAACCTTAACAAGGCTACCGATGCTTACTACGCCTGCCTTGAAGTCGGATTCATCAATGATCTTTGCGTGCTTAATAAGCTCCTCTACCTCGGCAATTCTCGCATAGCATTTCGCCTGCGCATCTCTTGCCTCATCGTACTCGGAGTTCTCGGAAAGGTCTCCGTGGCTTCTTGCCTCAGCAAGCTGGACCTTGATCTCGGGAACGCGGACGTCCTTCAGGTATGCAAGCTCGTCAACAAGCTGCTGGAAGCCTTCTTTGGTATAAAGTGTGAAATTTGTCTCTGCCATTTCTGTATATCCTTTCGTTAACTTACTTATTGAGTTCCCTGACCGCCGCCTGAAGCTGTGTGTCCTCTTCGTCGGTCATAGTATAGAAGTGCTCCGCTACCTCCTCGGGGAGCTCCACCGTAACGTCGGGCGTAATGCCGACGCCGTGATAGTTTTCGGAGAAGGGGGCGCAGTAGTATCTGTTTGTATATTTGAATGCTGTTCCGTCTGAGAAGCTGACCACGTTCTGCATGATACCCTTACCGAAGGTGGTAGTTCCCACCACAGTTGCCTTATCGTAGTCGCGGAGGCAGGCTGTGATAAGCTCGCCTGCGCTGGCAGTATTGCCGTTGACAAGGATGGCCATGGGGATATTCAGCTCATCGGGAGCGGAGGTATAGAGGACCTCCTCATCGCCCGCCTTATTGACGCTTTTCACCACAGGTCCCTCGGGGACTATCATATCGAGAACGGAGCAAACTGAGATAAGCTCTCCGCCGGGGTTATTTCTCACGTCAAGGACAAGCTTTGTAACGCCCTTTTTCATCAGCGCATCATATGCCTCGCTGAACTGCTCGGGTGTTTTTTTATCAAAGGAGGTAATGGTTATGATACCAACAGTTTCATCGAGAGAATATACTCTGTATGACACTGTATACTCGGTTATTTTTTCACGGACCACGGAAAACTCCACAGTCTCACCGTCGCGAATGACTGTAAACTCTGCGAAGGTGCCCTCCTTACCGCGGAGGTGCTCAAGAGCGGCTGTCTGGCCGATCTCTGCGATGGCCACGTACTCGCCCTCCACCTTAACGGCATTTATAAGGTCGCCCACCAAAAGTCCTGCCCGTGCGGCGGGAGTATTGGGGAAGACGCCTGTTATCTGCAGAGCTGTTCTTTCGGCATTCAGTGATATCTGAATACCGATGCCCTGCATCTCCGCGTTGGTATCGCTCATGAGAGCCGCATATTCTTCCTTAGTATAATATTCGGCATAATCGTCACCGAGACCGTACATATAGCCCTTCATTATCATATCGGCGAGGGCATCCTCATCGATATCGTAAAGGCCGTCCTTCTCAAGGACTCTTGCTATCTCTGCGATCTTTGCATAGGCGGCAGGGGGAACACCGCCTGTATCCTCGCGGATCTTATTGATAGTCTTGAGGTTTGCGGCGCTTACGACTATATAGGTCAGCATAAAGGTGGCAAGAGCCGTGATGACCATGGCGATGACCGCATTGAAGAGGGTTATCTTCTTCTCTTCCTTAACAGGACCCTCTCCCTCACGGATAAGAGCATCAATATCGATCTCTTCGCTCTCGCCCACGGGTATGGGGTCCTCATTAAATTCGGAAGAAGGAGTCTCTCGCAGAGACTCCTCCTCCCTGTTTCTGTTTTCTTCTGTCATTATTATCAGTTCCTAAATCAGCTTATGGGGCAGGCCATATAATCGCAGGCATTCTTTTTCTGTCCGTTCACTCTGAACTCAAAGTGGAGGTGGTTACCTGTGGAGAAGCCTGTTGATCCGCAATATGCGATGGTCTGGCCCTTGGTCACGTTCTGACCTGAGGACACGGTAAGGCTTGAGCAATGTGCATAAAGTGTTGCATAGCCGTTGCCGTGGTCGATAAGCACGTAATAGCCGTAGCTGTAGTGCCAGGATGCGGTAACAACGTAGCCGTCATTGGATGCATAAATGGGGGTAGAAGTAGTTACTCTTGCAATATCAACAGCCCAGTGGGGTGCACCGTTGGGGTCGCTTCCTCCGAAGTGGCAGGAGATATAGCCCACGTTTGTGGGGAGAGGCCACATAAATTCGCCTGTGGCAGTAGGCTGCTGAACAGGAGGTGTCTCGCCACCCTGAGGTGGCTTATTTTGCTGTGCAAGAAGCTCCTCCTGGCGCTTTCTTTCTCTTTCGATAAGGATCCTTTCGATCTCCTGGTCAAGAGCCGCCTCTGCCTCGAGAGCCGCCTGATACTCAGACTCATATTTACTTTGGTCGGATTCGAGAGAGTTGATATATGCCTCTGCCTCTGCAACAAGCGCAAGGCTCTCTTCTCTGTCCTTTTCGAGACCTGCAAGAGTTTTCTCCTGAAGCTCTCTTGAAGCAATCAGGTCTTTTCTCTGCTGCTCCAGATTAGCCTGCTCCTTCTCGTAGTCCTCTATGAGCTGGGATTCATATTTGATAAGTGTATTGACTCTGTCGACTCTTGAGAGAAAATCTCCGAGATCCTCCGCTCCGATGAGGATGGTGAAGTAATTCTCCGCACCTGCCTCGTGGTTTGCGCGCATTCTCTCCTTGATCTTTTCCTTGATATCGGCGATCTTCGCCTCCATATCTGCGATAGATTTTTCTATCTCCACCTGCTTTTCCTTAAGAGTTTCGATAAGGGCAGTCGATGTGGCGATCTTATCCTCTACCGTATCAATGAGGGCGAGAAGACTCTGTCTGTATGCCTCTGTCTGCTTTTCCTCGGCAGAAAGGTTTGAGAGCTTATCAAGGATCTCGTTTTTCTGCTGGTCGAGGACTGCCAGCTCATCCTGCATCTGCTGGATCTCGGCATCCTCTGCGCTGACGTAAGGAATAACGGGGGTATAAGGAATGGTGCACATTATCATCGTAAGGGTGAGGAGCACCGCAATAACACGGCCGCCCACCGTAAGAGATGAACCTGTTTTTATCTTCATCCGTTCCTTCCTTTCCCGGCTTTTGCCGTTTTTTAAGATTTCAGGTATTTCCTGAGAGAAGCGGAGCTTCCGATGATACCGGTCAGTATACCTACACCCGCAAAGCCTGCGAGCATGGGAAGAACTATCTTCTTTGTACTGATGATGGTTACAAAGGACACGCTTCCGAGAGACGTTGTGCCTACGTAGTTATAGAGGAAGAACTCTACACCGTATGCAATAACGCTGGCCAGAAGACCTATGATCACACCCTCGAAAACGAAAGGTATGGTAATAAAGCTGTTGGTGGCGCCCACGTATCGCATGACGGTGATCTCATGACGCCTTGCGAACACGGACTGCTTGATGGTGTTTATGATAACGAACACGCTGACAACGAAAAGAATAACGAGGAACCAGGTGAACACGAGCATAATACCGTTTTTGAAGTTATCAATGGTCTTTGCCGTTTTGTATACGCCCTTGATCTCACGGATTCCGGGGATGTTCTTCTTATCGCTGAGTCTTGCTTCAAGGTCAAACACCTTGGTTTCATCAACGTCCGCATAGGTTACCTCGAAGGATTCGCAAAGAGGGTTGTTTTCTCCGCTCATCTCATCGTAGATGGCGGCGTTACCGCTCTCCTCTTTCATTTTCTTGAGGGACTCCTCCTTTGTGATGCGGACACATTTTTCAACGTTGGGCAGCTTTTTGATAGCCTTTTCCACGTCCTTGGTCTCCTCCTCTGTAAGGTCATACTCACAGAAGACCATGATAACGTTCATTTTTGCGATATTGTCAAGATTCACGTTAAGGTTTGCGACCAGAAGGACAAATGCACCGAGAACAACAAGGCAGCTTGCAAGGACTGCAATGGATGCAGCAGTCATAACGCCGTTTCTCCAAAGGCTTGTGAAGGCCTGCTTCAAAAAGAATCTGATGCTGTATCTGTTTCTCGGAGTTTTCTGCTTTTTTGTATCCTGTGTCAACTGAACATACCTCCCACTCTGTCCTCTACTATCTTACCGCCGTCAAGTATTACTACTCTCTGCTTATAATAGTCAACGAGGTTTTTCTCGTGGGTAACGACGATGACGGTCTTACCCAGCTTATTGATCTTCATGAGAAGGTTCATGATCTCGATACTCATTTTGGGGTCGATGTTACCCGTAGGCTCGTCTGCAATAATGATCTTGGGGTTATTTGCAAGAGCTCTCGCCAACGCAACTCTCTGCTGCTCACCGCCGGAAAGCTCTCGGGGGAAGCAGGTCATCTTTTCCTGCAGGTTTACCGTTATAAGGATGGCAGGTACACGGCGCTTGATTATAGACTGAGGTGT
>JAFXFQ010000009.1 GCA_017520365.1 Clostridia bacterium | reverse complement strand
CTCTGCACCGAGGGATGCATAATATCCCGCAGCCTCAGAGTTGAAAACGTTCATTCTGAGAGAGGCGGTGGCCTCTGCGCACACACGGGCTGCTCTTTCAAGCTGGCCTGTGCTGTGAGCGAGAACTCTTTTGCCCTTCACCGCATCCCAGATTGCCGATTCCTTGCCGTCAGGCATATATGGAGGCAGGGAAATGTCAAATTCGTCTGTATGGAGACCGAAGGGGAGATAAATGTGGCTGAAAAAGCTTCGGCAAAGGGGCGTGATGCTGTCCCTTGAGAGAAATTCTGCGGTGTAAACGATATCGCCCGTGGGCTTTTCGCCCTTGTCCCACTGAAGAGCGGGTAGAACTACAGGCTCTCTGCCTGATGAAAGGATGCCCTCAATTGCATCGCGGCGAAGGGCGTTTACCTGAGAAAGGGTGAGAGCCGCATTGTTGTCTGTGATGAAATCGAGCCTTCTCAATTCGAAGGGGGTGCTTCCGAGACGGGAAGCGTTTTTTCTTGCCCCCTCCTCAGTGAGGGGGGCAACCTCGCCCGCAGGGGCAACGGTTTCACCTATCGCAGTATAGGAGCGATCTGCGCTCTTAGCCTCAAGGGAGGCTGCTTTTCCTGCAATTGCGGTGAGAGTTATATCAAGAGGGGCTTTCTTTTTGAGGCCCGTAAATTTCGATTTATCCATCTGGAGAAAATCGTCATAGGTTCGGATACCCCTCATATTTTTCATACTTTTGGTGAAATAGCCGTCAGAGAAGCCGTCGCGGCTGAATATTCGTTGCAGGGCATCGATCTCGTCGGCTGTGGCGTTTCTGCCCTCGTCAAGAAGGCGGCGGTAGATCTTAGCAACACCGTAAACGTACTCCGGAGGCTTTTGTCTGCCCTCTATTTTCAGGGAGGTAACGCCGGAGGCGATTATGTCGGTGATGCTTTTTGCAAGGCACATATCCTTAAGGCTTATGGGATAACCCTTTTCACCGCCCTTGACGTAGGGCTGACGGCAGGGCTGGGCGCATTCGCCGCGGTTGCCGCTTCGGCCTCCCATAACTGCGCTCATCAGACACTGGCCCGAGAAGGAAACGCAGTATGCGCCGTGTATAAACATTTCAATTTCAATGGGAGATGATCTGCAAAGGTGGAAAAGCCCCTCCTTTGTTATCTCTCTATGGCATACCATTCTGGTAAATCCCGCTTTTTCAAGGGTGCGGGCGTCGTCGGTGCTGTGACCCGAAAGCTGTGTGCTTGCGTGTAGCTCAAGATCGGGAACGTGCCTCCTGATAAGAGAAGCAATGCCCATATCAGCAACGATAAGAGCGTCGGCACCCTCCTCGTAAAGCTTGGCCGCAAGGTGCAGCGCATCGGTAAGCTCCGTGTCGAAAAGACGGGTGTTAAGTGTGGTGTAGACCTTAACTCCGTGGGCTCCGGCGAGTCTGAAAGCTGTTTTCAGCTCGTCACCATCGAAGTTTTTTGCTCTCATTCTGGCATTGAACTGTCCCGCGCCCAGATATACGGCATCGGCACCGCCTTCAATCGCCGCCTCAAGAGATTCCATACTCCCTGCAGGAAGAAGAAGCTCGGGCTTTTTCATAAGCACCCTCCTTTCGTAACGGTAATAGTTTAGATCGAGCTATTGATGAGGCTTTCCGCAAAAGGCGGAAAGCTTCATCAATAGAGTCTATGTATTATCAGCCTCTGCGGAGAAGGTCCTCGATCTGACGAAGCTTGTCTGCCTTGGCAACAGGAGCTTCCTCGATGGGCTCCTCAAAAAGGTCGGCAATATCGTGAACGGGCTCTTCTGCGGGCTCTTCTGCGGGCTCTTCCTTTACAGGCTCCTCGGAAACGTCAAGACTAAGCTGCTCCTCAGCGATGATCTCCTCGGCTGTTTCGGAAACCTTGCCAAGCATAGAATTCTTTAGCTTGATGTTTTCCTCTCTCATGCGGCGAAGGTTAGCATCGTAAAGAGCGATCTGCGCTTCAAGATTGCGAACTCTCTTTTCTGCCTTGAGTCTGTTGCTGGCGTGGTCCAGAGCAACGAGAATGGTAGCATCGATCTTGGAGAAACTGCGGGACTGTTTTGTGATAGCCGCGATCTCGCTGTCGATCTGGCTTACAAGGCGCATAACGATGTCCTCGCGCTCATCGGAAATGATGTTCATATCCACGTTGGCAATTTTCACGCTGTACTTTTTCTTTTCCATTTTTTATCTCCTGTTTAAAATTAGTATTGAAAATCAGTCAAACAGTGGTATAATTAGGATATTGAACCCAATCATATAACTATTCATACTATTATAATATATATCATCGAAAATTTGAATACAATTTGCTAAAAATTTTTTAAATTTTCCTATATTTTGAGGTCACCATGAAAAAATCGAAGAAATACAGCAGAGTTGCTGTTAAAATAGGCTCCTCAAGCCTTACCCACGCCGAAACGGGCAAGCTGAATATCCGCCGAATGGAGATGCTTGTGCGTACCTTGTCAGATATCAAAAATTCCGGCAGAGAGGTGGTACTTATTTCATCGGGTGCCGTTGCGGCAGGAGCTGCAAAGCTGACCGTATCCCACAGAGACCGCTCCCTTGCGGAAAAGCAGGCTCTTGCAGCTGTGGGACAGCCTGAGCTTATGAGTATGTATGAGCGGCTTTTTGCTGCATACGGATATAACGTGGGCCAGATCCTTATGACTAAGGATATAGTCGAGGATGATCACCGCCTTGAGCTGGCAAAGAACACCTTTACAAAGCTTCTGGAGCTTGGATGTGTGCCCATCGTCAACGAAAACGACTCCATTTCCACAGAGGAGATGCGATTCGGTGATAACGATACCCTTTCCGCATACGTTGCCGCCGTATCCGATGCAGACCTGCTTGTAAACCTCTCCGATATTGACGGACTTTACGATAAGGACCCACATAAATATGCAGATGCACAGCGAATCGAAAGAGTAGACGATCTTGAAAGCGTTTCCTCCTTTGCGGGAGAGGCAGGCTCCTCCGTCGGCACAGGCGGAATGGTCACAAAGATCAGCGCCGCAAGGATCGCCCTCGCGGCAGGCATACCTATGATAATCACTAACGGTAAAGACCCTCAGGTGCTTTACAGGATATGTGACGGCGAGGCCGTAGGCACTTATTTTGCACCCCGAAAGGAAAACTGATATGATATTTGAAAGCGTTAAAGCTATATGTGAAAGAGCACGGGCGGCATCTCCCGCCGTTGCCGGTGCCGACGGAGAAAAGAGAAACGCTTTTCTCGCGTCCTTCGCAGACCTCCTCACAGCGGAGGCAGAGGCTCTTATCCTTGCCAATAAAAAGGATACTGAGGCAGCAAAGGCGGCAGGCATCTCAGCGGCAATGCTTGACAGACTCACTCTCACAGAGACCAGGATAGAAGGCCTTGCCAACGGCATTCGCGCCCTTATCGGACTTTGTGACCCCCTTGGCGGCGGCGAGGTGTTCAAGCGCCCCAACGGTATGGAGATAAAAAGGATCAAGGTGCCCCTTGGCGTTTGCGGCGTGATCTTTGAGGCACGTCCCAACGTCGCTGCAGATATTGCGGCGCTTTGCATCAAAAGCGGTAATGCGGCGGTGCTTAGAGGCGGCAAGGAGTGTATAAACACCAACCTGGCCGTTGAAGCTATTGCAAAAAAGGCTCTCATCGAGGCAGGACTTCCCGAGGACGGGGTATGCCTTATTCCCTATACAGAGCGCGAGGGAGCGAACGCCCTCATGCAGATGAAGGGCATCGTTGATGTGCTTATCCCACGCGGCGGTAAGGGACTTATCAAGAGCGTTGCGGAGAATTCTACCGTTCCCGTTATCGAAACGGGTGCGGGCAACTGCCATATCTATGTCCATTCCGATGCAGACTTCGATTGCGCCCTTTCCGTGATCGAGAATGCAAAGGTCTCCCGCCCCTCTGTTTGCAATGCTATTGAGACGGTCCTCGTAAATGAGGAGATCGCAAAGGAGTTTTTGCCCCTTCTCAAGAGCACCTTTGACCGTACCTCCGTTGAGATCAGAGGCTGCGAGAAGACCTGCGACATAATAGGATGTTCCCACGCCACCGAGGAGGATTTTGCCACCGAATATAATGACCTTATCTGCACGGTCGGAGTTGTAAGCAGCGTTGAGAGCGCCGTTTCACATATCAATAAGTACAGCACGGGCCACAGTGAGGCCATCATCACGGAATCGAGACGTGCGGCAGACTACTTCACAGCAATGGTGGACAGCGCTTGCGTGTACGTCAATGTTTCCACCCGCTTCACAGACGGCGGACAGTTCGGCTTCGGTGCCGAGGTGGGCATCTCTACCCAGAAGCTTCACGCAAGAGGCCCCATGGGTCTGTCTGCTCTTACCACCGATAAGTACGTTATCACAGGTAACGGCCAGATAAGAAAATAAGCTTTGCCTTTGAAAATAAAGGAAGATCTCTCTTGAAGAGTCCGGAGCGACTCCGCCCTAAGGCGGAATCGCTCTCAGACTGTTGAAAAAGGCGCAGAGCGCAAATATATCAAAGCAAAGACAGTCAAATCATAGCTTTAACCGTAAAAAGCAAATGCAACAAAAAATTGAAGTCATACAAAAGAAAGCCCCTGAAATCAGGGGCTTTCAAGCTTTTCGCCTTTTCAAGCCCTGTCGTACCTTTGTACGCCGACGGGCTTGAAATGACGAAATCTGCATCCTTCTCGACAGTCCGTGTCAGCTTGTCGATAACTTTATCG
>JAFXFQ010000081.1 GCA_017520365.1 Clostridia bacterium | reverse complement strand
GGCGGATTCCATATCCGCCCGCACATCTGCACGGTGAACGAAGATTTTGGTTATACGGCGGGAGCAAGCCCCCGCCCTACGGATCAAACGCAAATTTATTGCAGATATACTGTATTTATTAAATATTTTCGTTTGCTGTCGGGCGGATATGGAATCCGCCCCTACAAAACAAAAAGCCACCCTTCGGTGGCTTTGGGATTAATTATAATATTCCGAAACGTATGCCACGGTCTCCATTGCATCGCGGCAATATTTATCGGCGCCGATGCTATCAGCGTACTCCTGCGTGAGAACAGCTCCGCCCACGATCACCTTCACACCGGGGACCTCTCTGTGGAGAAGCTTTATTGTCTCCTGCATTGCGGGAACTGTGGTAGTCATAAGAGCGGAAAGGCCAACGAGGGGACAGCCTTCACTCTTTACTGCCTCCAGAACTGTCTCCGGGGCCACGTCCTTACCCAGATCGATGACGGAGAAGCCGTAGCTTTCAAGAAGCACCCTTACGATATTTTTGCCTATATCGTGAATATCTCCCTTTACCGTGGCAAGTATCACCTTTCCCTTGACAGCGGCTCCCTTGGGGAGCTTTTTTTTAACCTCATCAAAGGCGGCGGCAGAAGCCTCTGCACTCATAATAAGCTGTGGGAGAAACGCCCTTCCCTGTTCAAATGCCTCACCGATCTCCGAAAGGGCGGGGATTATATGATTGTCAATAACGTCTGTAGGCTTTTCCGATTCAAGGACCTTCTCGCAAAGGGCTCTGGCCTCCTTCACCATTCCCTTAACGATAGAGCCGTGAAGGTCAACGGCTGAAGAGACAGCCGGCTTTTCTGCCTTTGGTGCACGCTGTGCATAGGCGATATAATCGGCGCAGGCCTCGTCAAGGCCGTGGAGTGCTCTGTATGCGTGATAGCTGTCCATCATCCCCTCGCTGTAGGGGTTCATTATAGCCGCATTCAGGCCTCTTTCCAAAGCTGAGGTAAAAAAGGCTGAGTTTATCTTCTCTCTTTCGGGGAGGCCGAAGGAGATGTTTGAAACACCGAGGCTTGTGAGTATTCCTCGCTCCCGGAGCATTTCGATGGCGCGAAGAGTCACAACGGCGCTGTCTGCCTTTGATGAAACGGTGAGAGCCAGAGGGTCTACCACAATGTCCTTTTTCTCAATACCGTATTCAGCAGCCCTTGCGATAATTCTTTCGGCAATGGCAACTCTGCCCTCTGCCGTTTCCGGAATGCCCGATTCATCCATGGTGAGGGCAATAATGACACCACCGTATTTTTTCGCAAGGGGGAATATGGCTTTCATTCTCGCCTCTTCTCCGTTAACGGAATTGATAAGAGCCTTGCCGTTGTATATGCGGAGAGCTGCCTCCATGGCTTTTTCGTTGGTGGTGTCGATCTGCAGGGGCAGCGCTGTGACAGACTGGATCTCCTTCACAGCCGTCACCATCATTTTCTCCTCATCTATCTCGGGAAGGCCCACGTTAACGTCAAGAATGTGGGCGCCTCTCTCCTCCTGACCTACGGCCTCGGAGAGAAGATAGCTCATATCTGCATTTCTGAGAGCCTCTTTTACCCTTTTCTTACCCGTGGGGTTGATGCGCTCACCGATAAGCACGGGATCTTCACCAAAGGAAACCGCGTGGGTATAAGACGAAACGGCGGTGATGCTTTTCTTTTCAGGATAAGCATAGGGCACATCCGCCACAGCCGCCACGGTCTTCTCGATATACTCTGTGGTGGTGCCGCAGCAGCCGCCGAGAACACAGACGCCAAGCGCTGCCATCTCCTTCATATATCCTGCAAACTCATCGGAGGTGATATCAAATTCGGTAACACCGTTCCTCGTCACGGGCAGACCCGCATTTGGCTTTACTATAACCGGCACGCTTGATGCCCCAAGAAGCCTTTTTACGGTGGGTATCATCTTATCGGGTCCGAGAGAGCAATTGATACCCACAGCATCGGCACCCATTCCCTCAAGCATGGCAACCATTGCCTCGGGAGTGGCTCCCGTCATAGTTTTTGACGTGCTGTCGTACACGTTTGTAACGAACACGGGAAGGCTTGAATGCTCCTTTGCCGCAAGAAGAGCCGCCTTGGTCTCATATGCGTCGTTCATTGTCTCGATGAGTATAAGGTCGATCCCTGTGCCCTCTGCAGCCTTTACGGTGTTTGCAAAGGTCTCGTATGCCGCCTCGAAGGAAAGCTCGCCAAGGGGCTGAAGCAGCTTTCCGGTAGGACCGATATCCAGGGCGACAAAACGGCCATCTTTTTCGTCTTTTGCCGAAATTGCACATTCGACAGCCGCCTTAATATACATCTCATAATTGTCATACTTCAGAGAATTCACCCCAAAGGTGTTGGTGGCAACGATATTGCTTCCCGCCTCAAAATAGGCGCGATGGAGGGCAGTTATCCTTTCAGGGTACTTGAGGCTCCACGCCTCGGGGGCTGTTCCCGCAGGAAGTCCCATGCTTTGAAGCACGGTACCCGTGCCGCCGTCCAAAAACAGTCTTTTTTCCTTTAAAAGCTCTAAAACCTTGTTCATTTTTATATACCAACTATTGCAGTTATTGATTTTTGCGGTCTCATCAAAAGCGACTCGTTAAGTGTTATGCCCACCGTCCGCTCTGCTGCCAGAAGCGCCAAAAGGGGACGCTGTGCTTCAAGGGAAAGGTCGCCGTAGCCGGGGGAAAAGCGAGGCGCTTTGCGGTTGCCTAAAACCGTGCTCTGCACCTTGTCACACAGAGCCTCTGCATAGGCAGAGGCAACGCTGTCTGCAATGAAATGCTGAGCCACTCCTATTTTAGGCAATGACAAAAGATATCTCTCAACTCCCATCCCGAGAGTGACCGCGAGGACAAGTGCTTCCCTTTTTCCAAGAAGGCTCCTTTTAAGATCATGACTTTTCAAAGGGATATCTCCGAGCACCACCCCGTCATCTGTAAGGCTGAGGGGCAAAACGCAGGCTACCGCTTTACAGTCCATTAACGAAAGGAGCTTTTCTTTAACGAGATCTGTTTCTTTAATATTACAGCCGCGGGGAACCTTAAGCCGCAGGGCAAGCTCAGACTCGGACAGACGAAGCTCCTCCGAGGGAATAGAAATCAGCTTCATTTAATAATTTCCGAAACGTTTGCCTTGATGGCCGCCGCCACATCGGGCTTGTTCATTGAATAAACGTGCACCGCATTAATGCCGTTTGCATAAAGGTCTATTATCTGCTCCGTTGCAAAGGCGATGCCCGCCTGCTTCATCGCCTCGGGTCTGTCACCGTAGCGGTCAACTATGCGAACGAATCTCTGAGGCAGGGCGCTTTCAGAGATGGACATTATCCTTTTTATCTGTGCTGCATTTGTTACGGGCATAATACCTGCAACAACAGGCACGTTCACCCCTGCACGAAGGAGGCGGTACATAAAGTTATAGAGGATGCTGTTATCGAAAAACATCTGGGTAGTGAGAAACTCACAGCCCGCATCTACCTTGATCTTCAGCTTTTCGATATCGTCTCTGCCGTCACGGCTTTCGGGATGTGTCTCAGGATAGCAGGCACCTCCAACGCAAAAGCCGCCGAAGCGCTTTATTTCAGCCGTCAGCTCGGATGCATATTTGTATTCAAAATTCTCAGCCTTAACACCCGAAGGTATATCTCCTCTCAAAGCAAGAATATTTTCGATACCCTTGTCCCTAAGTCTTTGAAGTTCAATTTTTATCTTTTCCTTTGTGGAATTGACGCAGGTAAGATGAGC
>JAFXFQ010000080.1 GCA_017520365.1 Clostridia bacterium | reverse complement strand
CCAGTTCTACTGCACCTGCAAGGTAGGGTGTTTCCTCTCTGTCGTCAACTGTGTAGTTGCCCACGTTCCAGGGTGTATCCACCCAAAGCTTTTCAAGGGGAACCTGAGGAGCTATGATGAAGGAATTGTGAAGAGGGCTGTTTTCGTCCTCAAGTGCTGTGCCGATACCGATAGCCAGCTGATCCTTGTTGTCATCTCCCCGCTCTCCCGCACCGTGGAGGAAGAGAACAACAGGATACTTCTTTGACTCGTCATAGCTTTCGGGCATATGGAAGAGGTAGCCTCTCTCCTCTGTGCCGAACATAGCTGTTTTTTCTGCAAATGTCTCTCTGAACATAGTGTGTCTCCTTAAAAAAATATAAGTCCCGCAATGCTTCCGAAAAGGATACCGAAAAAGAGAAGCAGAGCGATAAATGTAACGTTTTCAAGCTTGTTCCTGTTTGAGCGGAGCAGGATAAGAAGTCCGCTTCCGGCGCCCGTCATAAGACCGGAAAGCATCATGGATTCGGAAATAATGCCGTTGATCCAGCAGTGGGTAAGGGCAACGGAAACGGCACAGTTGGGAATAAGACCGAGTAATCCGGTTATGATGCAGCCGAGCACGGGAGTTTTTGCCAGAAATGCCGCCACAGCCTCCATATCAACGAAGTGCATAGCCACGTTGAGGGCAATGGACATGGCGAAGATGAAAGAGAATATTCTCAGCGTGCGGACAAGGCTTGAGGCAAAAAGGTTTCCCTTGGCGGCGCAAAATGCGTCTGAACAGCCGCATTCCATAGCGTTGTCCACAGCCTCCTCTGCGTTTGCAGTCTCGGAGGACTCACCGTCCTCTTCCTCGCCGTAGGATGAACCCCTTTTTTTCTTTTCCGCGATGGCGTAGAACAGCCTTGCAGACCAGTCAACAAGAAAGCCGCAGATGATGGCGCTGCCGACCTTGATGGCAAGTATCTTGAAGATGGTAAGCGGGGGGATGCTTTCCGAGATCATAACGGCGAGCATCTCATCGCTGGTTGAAAGATAAACGGCAAGGAGAGTTCCCGTGGTGAGAAGTCCTGCACCGAAAAGGCTTGATGATGCGGCGGAGAAGCCGCAGGAGGGGAGAGCGCCGAGAAGTCCGCCTGCAAGAGGTCCCACCTTATCTGCAGCCAGTATCACCGATATCATTCGCCGACCCGCACCCCGTTCAAGGACACCGATGACGAGAAACGCGAGAAACAAAAAGGGGAACACAAGCGCAGTTTCCGTTATCGTGTGCCACAGTATCTCAAGGAGGTGGAAGCCTTCCTCCTCCCCTGTATGTACGTGTGCCAATATTTGCATTTTTAATCTCCATCCCGCCGCCGTCGGCGGTACAAATTGTCATGAAGCCCCACCGTGTTTCGAAAAAGCAAAAATGGGTGTCCCATTTTTCGGAAGAGCTTGTGCGTGAAAAACAAGCTGAAATATTTAAGCAAATGATATTCACGCTATCCTGTCTAATTTTATAGGATGATAAGATTATAGCTGAAACCGACTCCCATGTCAAGGTGCATAAGGTATCCTTTTATTAAAAGAGACCTCAGTTGATCACTCTGTAGATCAGGTCAGCGACGGCCAGCACACCCCAACCTGAAAGGGCGAGAAAAACACTTCCCACCAACGTTACTATAGCATTTTCCAATTTTCTTGACATAATATTAACCTCGCTTTCCACTTTCGTGTTTTTTGTTTACACCTTGATTATACCTGCGTGTATGTACCAAAAAGAGGACAATGCGTGGGATTTTGCCCGATGATAGTACCGAAAACGGTACAAACCTCTTTACATCGGAAAGTAAATGCTGTATAATGAACAAAACGAAAAAACTAAAAAATGGGAGCAGGTATGGCTAAAAAATTTGATGAAAAGCTGAAGCTTTTGCACGTTTTGCGAATACTTCACGAGGAGACGGATGATGAGCACCGCATTTTTGTGCCGCGTATAATCGAAAGACTCCGTGAGGTGGATATCGTTGCGGAAAGAAAATCCGTGTACCGCGATCTTGAAACTCTTTCCGATTTTGGGTTCGATATCAGCCACGACAGAACGGGCTGCGCTCTTCTCAGCCGTGAGTTTCGCCTCGCAGAGCTGAAGCTCCTTGTTGATGCGGTGCAGGCATCCCGCTTTATCACGGGTGAGCGCAGAGATGAGCTGACGGCAAAGCTTACGAAGCTGGCGGGCCGCCATCAGGCAAAGGACCTGCGCAGAAGCGTTCGCACCGAGGAGGGCGACAGGGCGATCAACAAGTCTGTGCTCATAAACGTGGACTGGATACATTCTGCAATTGCCGAAAACAAGAAGATATCCTTTCAGTATTTCGAGTGGACACCGAAAAAGGAGCAGCTTTTGCGACACGACGGCAAGCGCTACGAGCTGAGCCCGTGGACTCTTATATGGAACAACGAGAATTATTATATGCTTGCCTACGATGAAAAGAGGGACGGTATAGTACATTTTCGTGTTGACAAGATGAAGAATATCAGAAAGACGGACCGGACGAGAGAGGGCTTTGAGACTTATTAAAGATTTGATTTTTCCAAATATTCGGCAAAGCTTTTCGGAATGTTCTCGGGCGAGGAGTGCTCTGTCACCCTCAGGTGTCAGGACTCTCTTGCGGGAGCAATAATCGACAGATTCGGCACCGGCGTCAGCATTTTTCCCCACTCCGACGGGCATTTTACTTGTGTTGTGCCGGTCATAGTTTCAAATAATTTTTATTCGTGGGTGGCGCAGTTTGGCCGCCGCATGGAGATAACCGCCCCTGCGGATATCCGCGAGGGAATGAAGGAGCTTCTTCAGGGAATACTGGAGGTCTATAAATGAAGATAACAACGCTTTGCTATATCAGCTCAGGTGAGCGCACGCTGATGCTCCACCGCACGAAAAAGGAAAACGATGAGAATGCGGGCAAGTGGGTAGGCATAGGGGGCAAGCTGGAGGCAGGCGAATCCCCTGAGGACTGCCTTGTGAGAGAGGTTTTTGAGGAGACGGGGCTGACTCTGGAAAGCTATGCCTTTCGGGGAATAGTAACCTTTGTTTCCGATACTTGGGGCACGGAATATATGTGCCTTTATACCGCAGAGGTCAGCGACGAGAGGGTTTCGGAATGCTCCGAGGGAGACCTGGTCTGGGTGGAGAACCACCGCCTTGACTCCCTGCCTATGTGGGAGGGAGACAGAGTCTTCTTTGATCTTTTGAAGAAGGGGCGCCCATTCTTTTCCCTTAAGCTTGTCTATGAGGGCGAGTCTCTTCGCAGTGTGTGGATAGACGGCGAAGAGGTAAGCAGGACGGACGCATAGGAGCTTGTCGTGAGCTGCCGATAAGGGATCATAAGTAAGGAATAATAAATAATAAATAATTAACTGACCCTTCTTCCGACGAGGCTGAAGGGTCAGCTTTAAAAGAATGACCTGCGAGAGATGATCCTCGCAGGTCTCAGACTGTCGAAAAAGGCGCAGAACAAAATCCGCGACAAAAGACAAATCAAAAAAAATTAATTTTTAAGATAAAAAAGTTAGAAATCCGCCGAAAAATCGGCGGATTTCGATATTAAATGCGGATTTTTAGCCGCGATTGAGGTCTCTGACGTACCTTTGTACGCCGACGATACCTCAATCACGACTTCTGCATCCTTTT
>JAFXFQ010000079.1 GCA_017520365.1 Clostridia bacterium | reverse complement strand
AACTTTATTTTCCGAAAACTTAAGAAAGCTCCGTAACCAAAAAAAGCTTACTTAGGAGCAAGTAGCCGAAATTCTCGGAGTTACCGTTCAGACGGTATCCCGTTGGGAATGCGGAAACGCCCTTCCCGACGTGCTCCGCCTTCCCGATATTGCTAAGCTTTACTGCGTTACCGTAGATGATTTTTACAAATCCAATTCCGTAGCATACAGAAACTATGCGGAAAGACTGGTTGCTGTTTATGAAAAGACAGATCTACCCGAAGATTTTCTTGCAGCAGAATTTGAATTTCGCAAGCTGATAAATTCAGACGATATGACTATGAGAGATATGTATAACTATGCCTTTCTCAATGATCAGATGTATATAAATTCAAGAAGAAAAGCTCGCGAATGGTATGACAGAATACTTTCAAGAGATTATAACGAGGATCCTAAGTCATA
Organism: Clostridia bacterium; assembly: GCA_017520365.1. Taxonomy (GTDB): domain Bacteria; phylum Bacillota; class Clostridia; order Oscillospirales; family CAG-272; genus Avispirillum. The sequence goes on along the minus strand of JAFXFQ010000079.1, from coordinate 6,425 downwards.
TTACAATGCACTTGATTTTAAAATTAGAATCGATCGAGAAGCAGGAGACGGATATGATGAGATAATTCCTTATCTCAAGGACAGAGTTGAAAAGGACAGGGGCAATGTCGGAGAATGGCTGTCTCTTTGCGAAGGACTATATTATTGTCATTCCTATGATGAACAGTACGTCACCGCAAAAAAAGCACTTGAGCTTTTCCCCGAGAACGGTCTTCTTTATATCCATCTCGGTTGTGAACACGAGCGTTTTGGCAGGTATGACGAAGCAATAGAATGCTATAAGACCGCAGAGAAACTTGGAGCCCGCGACCACTGTGGCCTCAGAAAAATTGCCTGGTGCTACGAGGCTTGCGTTTGTGATTACGAAAAAGCATATAACATGTGGCTTGATCTCGCAAGTATATACAAAAACGAAGGTCTTGAAATCGAAGCTGAGATTACAAGAGAAAATGCTGACAGGGCAAAAGCAAAAATGTCATAATTTTTAAAGCACACCGAAAGGTGTGCTTCCAGCTTGTCGATAAAGTTATCGACAAGCTGGCTCAGGCTGTCGTAAAGGATGCAGATTTCGTCCTTTCAAGGCCGTCGGCGTACAAAGGTACGACAGGGCTTGAAAAGGCGAAAAGCTTGAAAGCCCCTGAAATCAGGGGCTTTCTTTAATATGACTTTGATTTTTAGTTGAATTACCTTTTACGGTTAAAGCTAAAACTTGGCTGTCTTTGTTTTGACACTTTTGCGGTCTGCGCCTTTTTCGACAGTCTGAAGCCCTCCGAGTATTCGGAGGGCTTCAGCTTTGTTCTTTTGAGCACTGTCAGTCAGTGATCTTGACAGTCACCTTATCGGTGAGCTTCTCTGCAGGGATGTAGTAGCAGGTGGTGTTCATAAGGCTGTCAAACTCCTCGGTGTAGCCGTCAGCGCCCTCGATAACAACGTTTCTTGTACCGTTCTTCTTGTCCTCATAGGTGAGAGTAAGACTTGCGCCCTTGACGTTTAGTGTGATCTCAGCGCGCTCTGCAGGGAAATATGCAGGGGGCTGGATGCGGACACCGTCGATGGAGGGATGAATACCGAAGCCGTAGCGGATGGTCTCCTTAACGAGCACTGCTCCGCTTCCTGTATGCCAGTCGCCCATGGACTCACCGTCCATACCGTAATCTGCGTTCTCACAATAGGAGTTGGGCATTACAAAGCTGGACATAGTGCAGTTATCGTGGGTGATGACCGCAGTTTTTTCGATCTCTCTCCAAGCACGCTCGCTCTCGCCCATTTCAAAGAGAGCCATTGTGCCGAAAAGGCTTCCGTGTGCGTAAGCACAACTGTTCTCGTAGGTGCCGGGAACGATGGCGGCAATACGGCCGACGCCCTTGCAGTCGCGGGGGAACGCTACGTCAAAGGTCTTGAGACCGTACATTGATGAAACTGCGTTCATACAAGCCATAATAGAGCTCTTGAGGGAGGGATCGCGGCGAAGGAACTTTGTGATAGCCCAGAAGGAATTGGATGTGAGAGAGTAGCGGGATGCGCCATCAGGGTCGCTCCATGAGCCGACCTTATATCCGATCTTGTCGCCCCATCCGTGGATGATCTTTCTCTCGCCTGCCTCATTTGTAACGATGGCGTGCTCCTCAAGGCCCTTTTCAAGAGCCGCAGCAGCAGCCTTGTACTTTGCGATCTCAGCATCGTATCCGCCGACCTTTGTAAGGATCTCTGTCATCTCACGAAGATTCTGGTAGAACTGAAGAGTTGCCATAACGGTAACGCCGCTGCCGAATTCCTCGCCCTCGTCCTCTGTATCACCAAGGCCGTCCAGCGCATCGTTCCAGTCACCGAAAAGAACGCGAACACAGCCTGTGCCGTACTCTGTATCGATCTTGGAGAAAAGGTAGCCCATGATTCTGAGAAGGTGGCAAAGAACGGTATCTCTTTCCTCGCTTCTCTTGGCGCTTGTCCATATCTCGTCCTCGCCTGCCTCAATATAGCCACAGACCTCATCGAGAATGGACCAGTCATTTGTATATGCAAGATATGTATAAACAGTGGATATTACCCAAACACCCTGGTCAATATACTTTTCAAGGGATACGGGCACAGGTGCCTTGGGGTCATCGGGAACGGAGAACATTCTGGGGGGACGGCCTGTAACGAGAATACAGTTGAGAGCATTGAGTATCTTTTCTCTTGAAAGCTCAGGCTGCCAGATAAGAGCACCCTCAAGCTGCTGGAACACGTCACGGATTCCCAGATATGCGCCTGCATAGTTCTTACCGTGAGCGCAAACGCTTGTCTGCTTCTGAACGGTGCGGAAGAATTTGTTGAAGGTGTCGGCATCCACCTTACCGCTCTTCCAGTTTTCAAAGCGGACCTTGATATTGTCAAACGCGCTCTTCTCGGCAGTTTCGATCATCTCAAGGTCTGCATCGATGCAGTCAGCGCAAATATCAAGAGTGGTGTTTGCCATTGCCTCCTCTTCGGAGTGGCAAACGTAAAGATCGTAGTCAACTCTTGCAGTCTCGCCCGCCTCTGTAACCATATGGAAGATGTCAGCCGCACAGGGAAGATCGGTGGTAGCTACGTTCTTAGCCTCCTTTGCAAAATAACCGCGTCTGAGAGAGCGGCTCGTTGCAACGGAAAGGCCCTTAACGCCAAGGAAATCTCCGCGGGCCGCTGTTGAGGATACCTTTGTGCAATTACCGTCGGTCACCTTCTTGTTGATAACAACGCAGTCGGTGGTAGCGCCATTGCGGCTCTTGAGAACGGTTGTGCCGTTATCTGTAATAGTACCATACTTTGTGAGACGGTCCCAGAACTTTTCAAACTCGTTGTAGCGGAGCATTGCCTCCATAAAGGATGCAAGGTAAAACTCCTTTGTCTCATCGGTATTGTTGATACCCATGAGAGTGAAGTGGATGTGCTTTTTGGAATCGACGAAGAGGCGGAGTGCAAACACGAGGCCGTCTGCCTCGGTGATGCACCATGCGTGCTTTACGGAATATACGATGTAGCGCTTTACGCCGGGCTCAATAGCCTGACGGGAGGCACCTGTTACGGAAACGGGAGTGTAGTCACCCTCGCCGTTCTTGATTCCGCCGAAGAAGGAAACGGCGCTTTCCTCGCCGAAGTTTGCTGTTTTAAAGATCTGGAAGGTGGACTCAAGAGAGTCGATGAAGCCTGTGGAGCGAAGCCAGACTACGAGGCCGTCGGTGTCGTAGGGGTAGCGGCTCTCGCCGATCTCACGCTCACAGCAGACTACCTTATCGTAGTCAAGATAAAAGCTGTTGCGGGGAAGCTTGCCGCTGCCCTCGGCCTCAGCCTTTTTGGTCTCATTAAGAAGGGAAAGTACGGTGTTCTTGTCCATTGTTATCTCTCCTTTGTATTTTGTCTATCATAAATTATGATACCATAACAAAATAAGGAAATCAAGGGACAAGGGGAATATTAACCTATTTTAACTATATTACCCAATATCTTCACACAGTCGCTTACCCTCACGTGCTTGTTTATCCACGATGAGGCCTTGCCATGGCCGCTGAGAACGAAGCCGCCTTCGGGGATATCTGTTTTGCCACCGTAACGCTTTTTCACAACGTGCCCCTTGGCGTTGACGGCCACCTCCCAGCCCCACATATTCGTGTTGGAGGCAGCACCCTTGTCGTATATTACAAGCTCGTCCGCCTCGCGGATGCCGTTAAAGTGGTCAACGGAGTGGTGAACACCCCCCGAAACGTGGGCGTGAGTATCAAACCAAACGTGATAGCCCTTTTTAATGTTCTTGTATATCCATTCACCCGCCTTACCGTGACCGGAAAGCACCTTGCCGCCCTCGGGGATCTTCGTGTTGCCCGAATAGTGAGGGTTTTCAAGGACAACGCCATTTTTATCGATGGCCACCTCGTAGCCCCACATATTGGTACCGGTGCGGCCATTTTTCTTTGGACCCCTTAAGTAGAGGATAAGCTCATCCGCACCTCGGCTCTTATCGGTGCCGGAGAGCCTGCCCGGCTCGTAGAGATGAGCTCTTATCATATCGAGAAACCTCTGCCAGCCCATATCAAGGGTGCGATGGGGGCAGTATTTCCCATCAAAATCCTGATGCTTCTTGACACATTCAATGCCCCAGCCTTTTGCCCTCAGACCCTCGGCAATGAACTGTGCTGCCCTTTTCTCGGCGGCTGTAAATCTTTCGCCGCCCGAAAGAGAATAGCATATCTCGATGCCGATGTACCTTCTGTTTCCCCTGCCGCCGACACCGTCACCTGCGTGCCAGCCGTTGCGATTCTCGGCAATGCCTTGAACTACCTCCTTATCGTCAATTGCGTAATGATATGAGGTATAAAGGTCATTGCTGATCATATATGCGATCTCGTTACGGGCAGAGGCATCGTTTGCCGTGTTATGCACGCAGTACCCCTCGGGCGTCATATTATAGGGACACTTTATGTGGTATTTCTCGGGAGAGACAAGATTCTTGATGATCTCCATCGTTACCCCTCCTTTTTCTCGTGCTGAGTGCCGAAATAGAAGGAGACCACCATCACAGCAACCGTTTGCACGTTATCGGGGGAGATCTCTCCCCTAAGGCTGAGCACGGCAAAAACTGCCAGAACGCAAACCGTGACGAGGGTCTTTACCTTGACAAGCCGAGCGATATTTTTTACAAGCTCTTTCATTCAAGTACCTCCTATCTGTTGATCAAATGATTCTGCAGCTCCTCTTTGGCATCCTGCATCTGCTTGATATTGTTTCCGTCAATGCCGTGGTCGAGGAGAGCAAGCAAGGCTCTTTGTGTAGCTCTGTCCCCCTTCTCAATATCACGTAGGCGGTTGTCATCGTTTGAGAGCCTCTTTTCCACCTTCTCCTTCCATATTTCAAGAGCAGAAATCCTTTCCTCCTGCCTGATGTTCGGAGCCTTGGCAGCCTTTCGGGCTTTTACTATCTTCTCAAATGCAGTACAGAGGAGAACAAAGGCTGATGCCGCGGCAAGAACAGAGCTCCATATTACTCCGATAGTTATATTGCTCATACCTTACTCCTCAAATCTCACAGCAAGCCAGTTGTATGTATAGCCTGCCTTGTAATAGGTCGAAGTGTAGTAGGGAAGATAAAAGGCATCGGTGCGGTCAAGCCAATCGGGGCTGACTCGCGTAGCGGTGTGAGTTGCGTTTGACATTCTCATACCGACTACGTCAAAATATGAAGGTGTAACCTCTCCCGTTTCTTCGTCAACGTCTTCTCCGAGATTGTACTTTACAATCGCCCTCCATTGGTTTCTTCCCATTGCAAGCGGATCATTGAGCCATATAAAGACGAAATTCGGAATCTTACCAAGCTTGTGGTCGATAAAGATGCCGTTCTCGTTTTCATCGCCCAGAGTATCCTCCGAAAAGGTGAATGATCCCGTGTCCCAGCCATCGGGAAGGTCGCCCTCTCCCACGGAAAGTGCTTTGATGAGCGCGGTCATTCTGTCAAGGGAGAGCTTGCCGCCCTCTCCCGTTTTTTCTCTCACAGCATCCGCAAGTGCTGTGAGCTTTTCTTTTGCAGTTGCCACGTTACCACTCTCCTTCCACGATAGCCTCGTCAACGTAGCTACGCACCCAATCGGCATCTACCTTTGAATCAAGGCCGCTCTCTGCCTCAAGGACTCTGCCAAGAGCATCGGTAAGCGCGGAAAAGGAGCTCTCAGCCTCCACGGCCCCGTCATCCTGCAAAACGTCCTCCACCACAAAAGAGAAGGACGGGCAGGTGATAAGCTTTCCTTTCACCGTGGTAATGCGTATCTCGCAATGCACTTGTCCTGCCTCAGAGGTGACGGAGGGAGTGCTCTCTCCTCCCACGGGAGTATAGGTCAAGGTATCACCCGAAATGCCCAGGCTTTCAAAAAACGTTGTCCCTGAGGGCAGACGTGCATAAAGTGTGGCGATACAATCGTCGGGAAGGGAAAATGCATTCTTCCCGTCCGTTAAATGAAATGTCAGAGTGCGCAGCCCGCTATCGCCAACGCGAAACCGCTCTGTCTGCAGGGTACCGCCCGCATCTCTGACGTCAATAGTGTAATCTGACATAAAACCTCCTTTTTATGTGCCGAGCCTCCAATTGCCTTCGGATAGCCGATCCTAATATAGCAGAACAAAAAAGGCTCCGCTCCCCACGTTTCAAAAAGGGAACAAAACGAAAACGGAGATGGCAAAGGAAAATGGCAAAGGAAAAGCCTATCCTCACGGATAGGCTTCAGACTGTCGAAAAAGGCGCAGAACAAAATCCGCGACAAAAGACAAATCAAAAAAATAAATTTTTAAGATAAAAAAGTTAGAAATCCGCCGAAAAATCGGCGGATTTCGATATTAAATGCGGATTTTTAGCCGCGATTGAGGTCTCTGACGTACCTTTGTACGCCGACGATACCTCAATCACGACTTCTGCATCCTTTT
>JAFXFQ010000078.1 GCA_017520365.1 Clostridia bacterium | reverse complement strand
GGTCAAACGGGCATTGAGGCCGCTGCAATGATAAAGGGAGCTGCAGATTTTGCAGCTCCCGACGTCATCATTGCGGTAGATGCTCTCGCCGCACGAAGCACCGCAAGGCTCGGATGCACCATACAGCTCAGCAACACAGGTATTGAACCCGGAAGCGGTATTGGGAACAGGAGATATGCCGTAAGCTCAGAAACGATGGGCTGCCCCGTCATTGCCATTGGTGTGCCGACAGTGGTGGACTGCGCCACTCTTGTATTTGACGCCCTTGAGAGAGCGGGAATGGAAGACACGTCGGGGCTCTCTCTCGAAAAGGAGCGGGAGCTTTTCGTATCCCTCAGAGACAGCGATGCGGTATGCGAAAAGTTCTCCGACATCATATCTGCAGCCTTGAACCGTGCTTTTTTATGTGAGGGATTGTGATCCCGGAATAAACGCCCTGCCCTTCTCATATAATGCAAAAAAAGAAGGAGGTATGAAAAAATGGATGATCAAAAGCTTCTTACAGAGGGGGTAGTGCTGGAGATCGGCAACGATGAACATCCCGTCTGTCATACAAGGCCGGGCCCCGGATGGTCCATTCCCTTAACGCTGACTGCGATCATTCTTCTCGGGATTTCTCTTTTTATGCATTATTCTTTTATATCAAGGAGCATAGACTTACTTTTCAAGGAAGGCTCCATACCGTTGCTTTCCTTTCTGCTTCCTGATTTTGAGATGAGCGAGCCCGTTCGCCTTCCTTTACCTGAGGGCACCATGGTTGAAAGGCCGGAAAAGGGAGAAAACAAGGTGCAAAAAACAGAGACTACTGAAAACACCGGTGAGATAAAGGTTCTAACGGAGGACCTTTCGGTGAAAGCTGAATTCGGCCTTGCCCTCACCAACGAGACCTCTTACCTTCCCGAGCTGTACACCATGCTTGGGACGGTAAGGACCGCTCTTAAGGAAAGTGAGATCGACGCCCTTTACACCGAGGATGCCCCCAAGGTACTGATATACCACACCCACGCAACGGAGGGATATATAGATACTGCAGGGACAGGCTTTCGAACTGATAACATCCAAAAGAACACCGTTGCGTTGGGATCGGTCATCGCATCTGTCCTTGAGGAGGCGGGCATTGAAACAATACATCTGACAGAGCAGTTTGACAAGGATGACTGGAGTATGGCATACGAAAACAGCCACAGCAGGGTAATCGAGATCCTCAAAGAGTATCCTTCCATTCAATACGTTTTCGACGTTCACCGCGACTGCATCGGAGACGAAAAAAACGGGTATGTAAGAGCCGCCGCAATAGTAAACGGGAGAGATACGGCACAGCTTATGTTCGTTTGCGGCACGGACGAGGGCGGTAGCTCACACACGGAATGGAGAAGCAACCTCTCCTTTGCTCTGGCGCTTCAAAGCTCACTGTACAGCGAGTATCCTTCGCTCATGCGGCCACTTAATCTCCGAAGAGCTTCGTTTTATCAAGACACGTCTCCTCAGGCTCTGATCTTAGAGTGCGGCACCTGCGCCTCCACTCTGAATGAGGCAAAGCGGGGGGCGGTATATTTCGCAATTGCCCTTGCAGATTACATAAAAGGAGAGCCGTCAGGCCTTTCCTCTGATTTGATTATAGAGTCGATTTGTCCGTAGCTATTGCATTTTTTAGAAAAATGTGATAACATCTTCCTATAATCCATGGGAAGGTACGGCTTTTATTATGTCAAAAAAGATCATTCTCGGTATAGACGTGGGACTCAGCACCACAAAGATCGTAGGCTTTGACCTCACAGAAGGAGACGGGAAGCTTATGGAGCCTCTTTTTGTCCGTGCAACTGACCCCGTCACATCAATGTACGGCGCTCTCGGTAAATTTACCGACGAAAACAATCTTTCCCTTTCCGATATTGAAAAGGTTATGGTTACGGGTGTTGGCGCATCCAATATTAAGAATGACATTTATTCTTTGAGGTGGGAGGCTGTCAGCGAATTTGACTGCATCGGTCTCGGAGGACGTTATCTTTGCGACTTCGATCGTGCCATTATTGCAAGCCTCGGCACAGGTACTGCTCTCGTTTACTCCGAAAAGGGTAAGGCGCCCGTTTATCTCGGAGGCACCGGTGTCGGCGGCGGTACACTTGTCGGTCTTTCCAAAAGACTGCTCGGTATGGACACCGTTGATCATATTGACGATCTGGCAAAGGGCGGAGATATCCGCAACGTTGACATAAAGATCAATGCTCTTACAAAGCAGGATATTGCCCCCGGATTTGCAGACCTTATGACCGCATCAAATTTCGGCAACGTCAGCGATATTGCCACAAACAGCGACATTGCTTTGGGTATAATCAATATGGTCTTTGAGACTGTTGGTATGGTCAGCGTTTTTGCCGCCAGAAATTTTGATCTTCGCGACGTAGTTCTGACCGGAAATCTCACCACAGTATCTCAGGCACCCATAATATTTGAATCCCTAAACCGTATGTTCGATATGAATTTCGTTATACCAAAGCATGCCCGCTTCGGCACCGTTATCGGTGCCGCCCTTGCGGGATGCTGAAAAAAGGAACAAAACCGACGAGGCGGCAGGGAAATAGCTTCGCAGTGATATTTGCCCCATAGGGGCAAGTGATATTCGTCTTCGACGAGTGATATTGCTTCGCAGTGATATGTTCCCAAAGGGAACGTGAAGGAACAAAACCGCCGAGGCGGTTTTGTTTTTTATTATAAAGAGAGCGATAAATCGGAGTTTGAAGTGTAGATTGATCAGTCGGTAGGGGACGGCGCCCTCGACGTCCCATTGCAAACATAACATATACATCAATACCAAACGTCTGTAGCACAAGGATTGATAGCCATTTTGTCGCACAATTCTT
>JAFXFQ010000077.1 GCA_017520365.1 Clostridia bacterium | reverse complement strand
GCCCCTGAAATCAGGGGCTTTCAAGCTTTTCGCCTTTTCAAGCCCTGTCGTACCTTTGTACGCCGACGGGCTTGAAATGACGAAATCTGCATCCTTCTCGACAGTCCGTGTCAGCTTGTCGATAACTTTATCGACAAGCTGGGAGCGACTCCGCCTTAAGGCGGAATCGCTCTTTTATACAGGGAGTCAGCTTGTCAGTCAATGTTCTGTGCTTTTGGATTTTATTGACAAAATGCTCATTCGGTGATACAATCAATTAACCTGATTTTTGGAGGAAACCATTATGAAAAAGCTTATAGCTCTTATTCTTTCCCTTCTTCTCGTGTTCTCTCTTGCGGCTTGTGGCTCTGACAGCGAGACCGACAGAGATGTCGATAAGGAAAAGGTAGAGGATAAGGAAGACAATACCGACAGGGAAGACAAGGAAAACGAAGAAGATACGTCCGCTGAGGAGGATGATACTACTGCAGATGAGCCCACCGAAGAGGATAAGGAAAAGCCTTATCTTTGCGAGTACTGCCAAGAGAAAACGGATTCAATTAATAACTGCGGAGGTTATAGCATTTGCGATGATTGCTACGGTAAATGTGTGATATGCGATCATTGCGGTGATATCTGCGGGGAGGCAGCGTATCAAGGCGGATATTACTACTGCGAGGAATGCCGTACAGAGCCTGAGGGAGAGGGTGAGTGCGATTGGTGCGAGGAGTACTTTGAAGGTCTTTACTCACTTGACGGCTATACCCTTTGCGGCGAGTGCATCGAGCTTTGCCTGATATGTAATGAATGCGGCAATCTTACCGATGACGATATTCGAGTTGATGACGGACGCTACTGTCGCCGATGCTATGAGGGCGACGGATATGAGGAAGACCACCCCGGATATTGCTATCTTTGCGCTCAGGAATACGATGACCTTACCTATAACGAGACCTTCGATATAGATCTTTGTTCTATGTGCGCTTTGCAGGTGGAAAGCGAATGCTTCTGCTTTGTTTGCCAGTTCAGATATGCACGGCCGCTTGATATCGTTGATATAGGTGGTCAGCTTATCTACTGTTGCGATGGCTGCTATATTGAGATGATGGGCACAGAAACGGGAAATTGATCCTGAGTTCAAGAAAAATCCACCGGAAACGGTGGTTTTTTTGATAAAGTTTAGCTTGGATCAGAGCGATAATGGAATCTGCCCCTACAGAAATCAATCCTATCCCGCTAAGCTCTGATTTGTTAATAAAGAAAAGCGCCCTGCAAGGCGCTTCAGACTGTCGAAAAAGGCGCAGAGCGCAAAAGTGTCAAAACAAAGACAGCCAAGTTTTAGCTTTAACCGTAAAAAGCAAATGCAACTAAAAATTGAAGTCATACAAAAGAAAGCCCCTGATTTCAGGGGCTTTCAAGCTTTTCGCCCTTTCAAGCCCTGTCGTACCTTTGTACGCCGACGGGCTTGAAATGACGAAATCTGCATCCTTTACGACAGCCTGAGCCAGCTTGTCGATAACTTTATCGACAAGCTGAAACCGCCGAAAGGCGCTTTTCACATTTTATCCAGTTCTTCCGTAACGAGCCTTGCAACAAGCTCGGGCTCGGCTCTGCCACGGCTTTCGCCCATAGCCTTGCCCACGATAGAACGGGCGGCAGTGGCCTTTCCTTTTTTGTAGTCCTCAACAGCCTTTTCACTTTTTGCGATAGCGCTCAGCACAAAGGAGCGTACCTTGTCAAAGTCGGTGATAAGAGAGAGGCCCTCCTTTTCCACCGTCAAAACGGGGTCAAGCTCCTCTCCGTCCCACATTCGGCGTATAAGCTTCTTTGCCGTTGCGGAATTGATAATTCCCTTTCCCCAAACGTCGCAAAGTGCGCCGATGCGCTGCGGTGCTATTCTTCGGATGTCCCCGCCTCCCTGTGAAAGTCCGGGAAGCTCTGTTATGATGATGTTTGCCGCAATTCTTTTGTATTCCGTTTCTGCGGCGCACCTTTCAAAATAATCTGCCGCTTCAACAGAAAGAGTCAGCACCTCACCGTCGGAGATGGGGATGCCCCACTCGGAAAGGTATCTTTCACGGCGCAGATGTGCAGGGGTTGGCATTGATGACTTGAGATTTTCAAGATATTCCTCAGTTATTACGATGTGGGGAAGATCCGGCTCCTCGAAGAATCTGTAGTCTGCCTGAGATTCTTTTTTTCTCATAAAATAGGTTTTCAGATCCTTTTCGTCAAAGCGTCTTGTCTCCTGCTCGATAACGCCGCCGCTCTCAAGCACTGCGATCTGTCGGTCTCGTTCATACTCAATCGCCTTCTCAACGAATTTGAAGGAGTTTAAGTTTTTCAGCTCACAGCGCACGCCCATAGGCTCTCCCTTTTTCCGAACGGAGAGATTAACGTCGCATCTGAGACTTCCCTCATTCATTTTTCCGTCTGAGATACCTGCGAAAACCAGTATTTCACGAAGCTTTTTAAGGTAAGCCACAGCTTCAGTACCGCTGCTTATATGAGGCTCGGAAACTATTTCAATAAGCGGGATCCCGCATCTGTTGCAGTCAATGAGAGTGGCATCATTGCGGTGAAAAAGCTTTCCCGCATCCTCCTCCATGTGTATCCTTGTGATGCCGATCCTTTTTTTGCCGTTTCCCGTCTCAATATCAAGATACCCGTCGGTGCAAAGAGGAATATCGTACTGTGATATCTGATATGCCTTTGGAAGATCGGGATAGAAGTAGTTCTTTCTGTCAAACTTTGAGAGGGGTGCTATTTTGCAGTTAAGGCAAATCCCTGCAAGGACAGAAAGACGGAGTGCGTTTTCGTTTAAAGTCGGCAGGGTGCCGGGCAGACCCAGGCAAACGGGGCAAACGTTGGTGTTGGGCGCATCTTTCGCCTTTGCAGAGCAGGAGCAAAATATCTTGGTTTCTGTTTTTAGTTCAGCGTGGACCTCAAGCCCGATGACAGTTTCATAATTGATTGTCATTTTTCTTTCCCCTTTCTTCCGTCAGATCCCTCAAGGAAAGAGCCTGCAAAAAGCAAAAGTTCCTCTGAAAAAGCCTTTCCCGTCAGCTGGACCGCAAGGGGCATGCCGTTTTGATCTGTTCCCAGGGGGACAGAAAGAGCGGGGAGCCCCGCAAGGCTCT
>JAFXFQ010000076.1 GCA_017520365.1 Clostridia bacterium | reverse complement strand
TATACGTTGATGGATTCATACCTTCACCCCGCTTGCACTACTCAGCATTGGTATCCTGAAACTCTACTCTGATGGCACCGACGCCGCCGCTGATTTCCATAATGTTTTTACCGTCGCCCTGCTCGTCCATCTCAGAAACACTTGTGCCGTCCACGGTGATATTGCCGATGCCCTTTTCTATGTCGAGAGTGTAATCGTCCCTTTGGCCGATCACCGTTATATTGGACTCTCCCACGCCAAGATCAAGCGCGCTTTTCCCCGTAAGGGCAGATGTCAGGTTCAACTGACCCACACCCATATCCATATCAAGGTCATGGAGCGCGCCGCCCGATATGGTGATCCTTCCGGCACCGCCATCAATGTCAATATCCGAGGTGGCGGTAAGAGAATCGATGGAAACGTCACCGGCACCCAGCTCAAGGCTTATAACAGAAGCAGATAAGCTGTCAACGTTCAGCCTTCCCGCACCGGTGATAATGTCTGCCTTTTCAAAAGCCGTGTCCGCAGGCACGTACAGCGTCAACACAGCGCCGTTATAGGTGCTTGTGAGTTTTTTAGTTTCATTGATTGTAAGAACGCCGTTTTTTTCTTCCACCGTTAGGTGCTTTAAATTGCTCTCAACGGAAAAGCTATCGCCCTGCTTTATGGTAAAGTCTGCTGCATTTACCTTAATCTCAAGACTATGTATCTCAGATGATACCGAGTAGGTCTTCAGCTCCTCTGCCACAGCATCGCCGCCGAAAATACCGCCGATCAGACCGACCGCACTGAGTATGCCGCCGATTATGCTGGCTGTGAGAAAGATAGCAAGGGCAATGGCAAGATATTTGATAACCTTCTGAAAAGTGGTCATTTGATCTCAACGCCTCCAAACATACAGGTGCCGCTTATGTAAACGGTGGGAGCGTCCTTGTGAAAGGCGGTCTTGTTGGATATGCCTCCGAAGATGCAGTTGGAGCTTACCCTTACGTTGATGCCGTCGGGAACAAGAATATCTATTCCGCCAAAGATGGCGCAAACCTGAATGGCGCAGTCCTTTTCGATAACAGCCTTTCTAAGGTCACACTTCACACCGCCGAAGGTTGCGGTAAGCTCGGCGCCCTCAAAAATCTCACCGTCATAGTTCAGGTCACAGCCTGAGAAGGTGGCACAGCCTATCTTGGGCTCGCCCCCATCCTTTTTGAGACGGGAAATTATCTCGCTTGCCTTGTTTCCGAAAATACCGCCGAGAATCAGTCTGAGTCCCACGATCACAATAATGGCAGGAACAAGAAGCTTCCATAGAATGGAAAAGCTTAATATATCCTGGCAGCATAAAAGCAGACATACACCGATGACAATGCAGATGATGTTGCCGGTTTTTTCCCTTTCCGTAAACAGTCCTACCGTGCATGGTATAATGATAAACAACGTCCACCAGCCATCAAAAAAGATGTCGATCTTCGTTATATTGAACGCATTCAGCGCAAACAACGTGCCTGCAGCAATAAGCACGATTCCCCAAATAATACTACTGATCTTTTTCATTTTATCCTCCTTATTCACGGCAACCAAAAGAATATGTCCAGTGCCGATAAAAAGCTGTTTTCAAATTTCGGACTTATTATGCACAGCTTTATGATGCTGCCGAGCACCGCGAAAATGCAGGCTAAGCAAATTATCAATCCCGGAACGCCGTCGGGCTTCTGAAATACAAATATTTCAAGGGCGAATACTGTAATTCCGACAAGCAGTATCGCAAAATAGAGTACACGCTTTCTTTTTTTGCTCATGCTGTTTTCCTTTCCTTTTGTCCGGTCAGTCCCTTCTTGAACACTTTTCCGCATCAATTGCAAGAACCAGCATCAGCGCAAAGACCGTGTTCTTGGGATCTTGTATGTCGATCACATACGTGTCCGTCCAGTTCCAGACCTCCTTGGATACCGAGGCAATGCTCCGACCTGCGGAATCGATGATCGAATAATCCCACTCTAGCCAATCGCCCTCAACGTGCCATCCGTTATAGTCTATGTTGAACCTTGGACGAAATAACGTAAACTCCTTGCTGATGCATCCCACGTACTGCTCACCGAGATACATTTCAAACTTCGGCATCCACGTAAGTATCCTCTCCCTGATGCAGCCGACCTCGTTCCCCCTGGCATCATAGATGCGTAGCAGATGTCCCCAGGCAAGCTCGCCCTTAACAACGAACATCGTGTTGCCGGACTCGTCATAAATATCGTAGCTGTCAAACCACGAGAAGAAGCGTTGTTTAAATAACAGTCTCATTGCTGTGCTCCTTTTATACTTTACTCTTTTGCTCAGAGCCGGATCTCCGAAAAAACAAAAAGGTGGGTGACCGCAGCCACGCACCGAAAAATGCACCCCCGATCGTCGCCTGACTGTAGTCAACGGGATTTCTGTGTAGGAGTTTTGACACACATTATTTACTGTGATAGATTGTCTCAAAAAATGGCCGGCAAGATTTTTGTTGTCACAATTACAAGTATATTATAAATAATTTTACTTAAAAATTCAAGTGTTTCTGCTTTTACTGTATAAAGAATTTGAATAGTTCTTTTCGGCATAGCCAAGATTGTACATTTGCATCGAGCCATTCAACCACAGGTGTGAGATATGCCATAGTCTTATCTCCGATGTGTTTGTAAACATTTCCATCTGCACAGCTTTATCAATGGCAAAAGCACTTGCGTTGCATTTTTATCATTCATAGATAAAAAACGTCTCGGAAGTATTCTTCCGAGACGTTCCAGCTTGTCGATAAAGATATCGACAAGCTGGCTCAGGCTGTCGAGAAGGATGCAGATTTCGTCATTTCAAGGCCGTCGGCGTACAAAGGTACGACAGGGCTTGAAAGGGCGAAAAGCTTGAAATCCCCTGATTATCAGGGGATTTCTTTAATATGACTTTGATTTTTTGTTGAATTACCTTTTACGGTTAATGCTAAAACTTGGCTGTCTTTG
>JAFXFQ010000075.1 GCA_017520365.1 Clostridia bacterium | reverse complement strand
TAACCGATGGTATGGATGGGGATGGATACGTGGTCATTCCAAACAGAAAAAATGCCATTATTGCCGCAGTTTCTATGGCACGGGAAGGAGATACGGTGCTCCTTGCGGGAAAGGGCCACGAGAGGTATGAGCTGGTGGGCGGCAGAGAGCTGTATTTTGATGAAAGAGAAGTGGTCAGAGAGGCCCTAAGGCTAAAAAAGGCAAGCGACTAATATAAAGAACAGCATATTTTATAACGGTTTTTGATATAGCTATTGACCGTGTAAATAAATGGTGATATAATATAAATTGATATTAACTGTTTTATACAGATGACTAAATTAAGGGAAGGCTTTTCGGATATGAAAGACGTTAACGTTATTATATTTTTTGCGGCGGTAATTCTTGCCTTTGCCGTAACGGCTGTGATCTCACACTTCCTTATCCCCGTTCTGGCAAGCCGGAAAATGGGTCAGAAGATCCTTGATATAGGCCCCCGCTGGCATAAAAGCAAGGAAGGAACACCTACAATGGGCGGTATTGCCTTCCTCGTAACGGCGGCCGTTCTCGGAATAGCCCTTTCTGTTTATCTTGCTGTCAGTATGGGAATGAAAACGGCATCTCCCTTCATAATGACCTGCGCGCTGGCTCTTGCCTCAGGTCTTATCGGAATAATTGATGACTCCGCAAAACTGAGAAAGGCTCAGAACGAGGGCCTTACAGCCTCTCAGAAATTCCTTCTTCAGCTTCTTATCGGAGGAATATATCTTTTCGGTATGAGCTTTTTCGGCGGACTTTCCCTCAGCGTGGCTATCCCGTATTTCGGCATCGTTGTTGATTTTGCCGCAAATCCTGTGCTCACAGTAGTGTATTACGTGTGCGCACTCCTTCTTATCGTGGGAATTATGAACGCTGTAAACCTGACAGACGGTATCGACGGCCTTGCGTCCTCAGTTACCGTTGTGGTCGGTCTGTTCTTTGCACTGTGTGCGTTTTTTGCCTTCGAAGTGATGAATGTGCCTCTCGCTTTTTCTGCGGCACTCCTCATCGGCCTTCCCGCAGGATTCCTTGTTTATAACCTGTATCCCGCAAGAGTTTTTATGGGTGATACAGGCTCTCTCTTCCTCGGAGGGCTTGCCGTTGGCAGTGCCTTCCTTGCAGGATCTCCTCTTATCATTGTTGTTTGCGGCTTCGTTTATATATGTGAAACAGCATCTGTAATGCTTCAGGTCGGATACTTCAAGCTGACCCACGGTAAGCGCCTCTTCAAAATGGCACCTATACACCACCATTTTGAAAAGTGCGGCTGGAGCGAAAACCGCATCGTTGTAACCTTCAGCGCAGTAACTGCCATGCTTTGCGTTGCGGCATGGTTCGGACTTTGATCTGATCCTTGACTTTATCCATAAAACACGAAAGGTGCGCAAATGAGCGAAAATAATAAAAGACCCGATCAAAGGCGCACCGAAGGTGTGCCTCAAAGAAGACGCCCTGCAGACTTGCGGGACGAAAGCGGCGCTCGCCGTCCTCATAATCCGCAAAGAGGAGATGAAAGATCTCCTGTCCGCCGAGAGGCGAGAGGCGACAGGCCCCTGAGGCAAAGACCCGCACAGCCTCAAAAAACAGATATCCGCCGTGCTCCGTCAAATACAGCACGGGCAGGGAGGAGCCTTCCCGAAAAGAGAAAGACAGAGACTTCTCTTTCCTACGATGAACGTGAGAATAAAGGCCTGAAGGGCTTTGTCCGTAATAATCTTCTCGCAACGAGTAAGGAAAAGGACGAAAGATGGGAGGCTCAGAGCATACAGCGTCAGCGTCACGGCGTGGATCGCCCAATGCTCATCATAATCCTTGTGATCCTTGCCCTCGGCACAATAATGGTGTTCTCGGCAAGCTTTCCATCAGCCTTATCGGAAAAAGGAGACAGCTATTATTACATAAGAAACCAGCTTTTGTGGGTTGCCATCGGCGGAGCTGTAATGATACTCCTGAGCTTTTTCAATTATAAGTTCTTCAAAATGATGGCGATACCTGCGGCGGTAGTGGCGATAGTCCTCCTTGTCCTGGTCCTGATAATGGGAACTGCGAGAGGTGTTGCACAGCGATGGCTCTCTCTCGGATTTATTTCATTCCAGCCCTCGGAGCTTGCAAAGGCGGCAATGATCCTTGTTCTTGCCTTTTATATCGATAAGTACTATGGTGATCCCAACAGAAAGCCCGGTAAGGTGAGAGGCTATCTCAGAACCGTTATCAATCCGATGATAATTTTCGGTGTCTTTTGCGGCCTTGTCCTTTTGGAAAAGCACCTGTCCGGTACCATTATCCTCGGACTTATCGGCGTTGCCATCGTGTTCTTCAGCGGTACCAACATCCTCGCAATGAGCCTAACGTACGGTACCGTTGCAGGTCTTGCCGGATTTGTTTACCTTATGAATAACGACTATGCTATGGAGCGTATACTCACTCACCAGGATGAAAATGCAGATGTCCTCGATGAGGCGTGGCAGACCACTCAGGGTCTCCTTGCCATCGGTAACGGCGGCCTCTTTGGTGTAGGTCTCGGTGAAAGTGACCTTAAGTATAATTACGTTTCTGAGGCGCATAACGACTTTATCTTCACCATCTGGTGTGAGGAGATGGGCTTTATTGGAGCGATCCTTCTTATAGGACTGTACGGACTTTTTGTCTGGCGCGGAATAACAATTGCAAAAAAAGCACCCGATGCATTTTCCTCCCTTACCGCATTCGGTATAACCTTCCAGGTGGGCATCCAGTCAGCCCTCAACATTATGGTAGTAACCAATATCATTCCCAACACGGGAGTTTCCTTGCCCTTCTTCTCATATGGCGGCACCTCGCTTATCATATTGATGGCAGAAATGGGTGTGTTGCTTTCCATATCAAAGCATTCCTATCAAAAGAAATAAGTAAAGGGGATAATTATGAGAGTTCTTATGACAGGCGGCGGTACGGGCGGCCACGTAAATCCCGCACTTGCAATTGCTCAGGTTATAAAGGAAAACGAGCCCGATAGCGAGATCGCCTTTGTCGGCACTCCCCGAGGCATCGAGAATAAGCTTGTTCCCGCAAAGGGATATAAGCTCTACCACGTTGACGTAATGGGTCTTCGCAGAAGCCTTTCTCTGAAAAATATCAAAGCGGCTTACCTGGCTCTCACGTCCCCCGCAAAAGCCAAAAAGATCATAAAAAGCTTTAAGCCCGATATAGTTATCGGCACAGGCGGATACGTTTCCTGGCCCGTATGTAAGGCGGCAGCAAAAATGGGTATTCCCACAGCACTTCACGAGTCCAATGCCGTTCCCGGAATGGCTGTTCGAATGCTCTCGGGAGCCGCAGACCGTATTTTCCTGAATTTCGAAAAGGCGGGAGAGGGATTGAATTGCCCCGAAAAGCTTATGGTGGTGGGCTGTCCCATGCTGGGCAAATTCTCCGATACCTCAAAGGAAGAGGCGAGAAAAAAGCTGGGCATTCCCGATAGCGTGAAATGCAGTATTCTTTCCTTCGGAGGAAGCCTTGGAGCCGAAAAGGTAAATGAGGCGGTCCTTGCCCTTATGAAAAACTATACGGGCGGTAAGGAAGATATATATCATACTCATGCAACAGGTGCTATTGAGAAGGAGATAGCATTCGGACAGTTCAGAGAAATGGGACTTGATAAGTATAAAAATCTTGAGCTTCTTGAGTATATCTATGATATGCCGGACAGAGTGGCGGCTGCAGATATAGTTATCTGCAGAGCAGGAGCCCTCACAGTTTCCGAGCTTTCTCTTGCAGGCAAGTGTGTGGTGTTCATTCCTTCTCCCAACGTTACCGATGACCAGCAGTTCAAAAATGCAAACGTTCTCTGCGAGAAGGGCGCTGCTGAAATTCTTCGTGAGACTCCCGAGCTCCCCGCAAAGCTGACAGAGCTCGTTGCAAAGCTTTGCAACGACGAGAGCAGAAGACAAGAAATGGAACAAAAGATCAAAGCATTTGCCGTAAGCGATGCAAATCAGCGCATATACGAAGAGGCAAAGCGTCTTGTTAAGGAACATAAAAACAAAAAGTAAAAGATAAAAACAGAAAGGCGGTGAAATAATGGCAAAATCTATTGATGAGTATTATAGCGAAAAAATGAAAAAGCTCCTCGATGCTCAGAAAGAGAAAAAGAATGCGCCAATGGCATTGCCCACACCGTCTCAGGAAAACGACGATGGCAGATCGAAAGGGCGAAACTATTATGATTCCTTCCGCTCAAAGGTGGAAAGGGAAAAAACGCTGCAGGATCAGCCCCGAGCTCCACGTCGCGAACGAACAGACAGAAATCCCCTTGAAAGAACGGCTGAGGATGATATCCGCGAGGGAAAGCCTCCTAAAATCCGTAAAAGACCTGAGCAAAAGGGAAAGCCGCGTGACATAGGAGAAAAAGGTGATGTCGTCGAAAACAGAGAAGGAGCCGCAAAGCTTAAGAACAGCTCGTTTCCCGAGCAGACTCTGGAGGACAGACGCGAGGAGTCTGCAAGGCAGATCGAAGCCATGGAAATGGCAAAGAAAGCGAGAAAAAGACGAAATGCCCGTGATATTATTATTTCAGCAGCACTTTTGTTTGCAGTTCTTATTTTTATGTGCGTGGTTGCATACCGACTTCTCTTTGTCATAAGCGATATTTCCATACCTGCAACCTCCGTCCACTCAGAGGATGCACTGCTCGGAGCAACGGGAGTTCATAAGGGAGACCACCTGTTCTCATTCTCCTCAAGAGAGGTGGGTGAGCTGCTTATGCTGAGATGCCCTGAAATATCGGAGGTCGACGTTGAACGTACCCCTCCCGGTAAGATAGAATTCAATATAGTTGAAGAAGATGCCGCCTTCTATGCGGACTTTTACGGAGAGTACCGCCTGCTGAGCACGAGCCTTCGAGTTATGGGCTCAGTCACGGAGGAGGATGCTAAGGAAAAAGGATGCATAAAGCTTGTCCTTCCCGACGTTAGTAACGTCACCGCAGGATTGGTTCCCGCTTTTGCAGACCTGAGAGACGATAAATACATTTATGAGGTCTGTGAGGCAGTTCTCGCAAGCAGCCTCAGCGGACGAACGGATAAGATCGATCTTTGTGACAGATATAATATAAGCTTTACTGTAGACTCAAGATACCTTGTGTTTGCAGGAGGCTCTGAGAGTATGCCCACGAAGTTTAAGCTGACAGCGGCTACCCTTAGTGACGAAATGTTTGACGGAACCTTTAAAGCCAGAATAGATGTCAGCGATCTTTCCAAAACAAGCGTGGTAAAAGATGAGGGAATAAGCCTGGATTGATGAAAATGTCTTCTGCAATTGCATAAACATGAGCCTTTAGGCAAATGCATAAAAGACTCAAAAAGGTAGATTTTATGCGAAAAAAGGCTATTTTCTGCAAAAAAATAAAATAAATTTCAAAAAAGACTTGAAAAAGTGAAAGAAACAGTATATTATATAGTGTGTATGTAGTGTTATTTCGGCGTTTCATACATAAAAGTAAGCTGAAATTTAAGAAAAATGACGAGGCCATTGGCCGAAAAAATGACGGAGGATTATTGAAAATGCCTTTTGAACTTGATGAAACATTTGAAAGTGGCGTAAATATTAAAGTAGTCGGCGTAGGCGGCGGCGGAAACAACGCTGTCACCAGAATGATCACATCCAACTTGCGCGGAGTAGATTTCATTGCTATCAATACAGATAGACAGGCACTTCAGAAGTCCGCTGCAACAAACAAGATCACCATCGGCGAAAAGATCACAAAGGGCCAGTCAGCAGGAAGCAATCCCGCAGTAGGCGAAAAGAGCGCAGAGGAGAGCCTT
>JAFXFQ010000074.1 GCA_017520365.1 Clostridia bacterium | reverse complement strand
CGACGGCCTTGAAATGACGAAATCTGCATCCTTTACGACAGCCTGAGCCAGCTTGTCGATAACTTTATCGACAAGCTGATATCACCGCACTTAAAAAAGGTGCGGTGATTTTTATACGTAAAATAAAAAAAGCCCCAAACGGGGAAGAGAGAAAAAATGAAATGACCCTTGACTGAAGACCTTCTTTACGATCTATTAGCTCAGTCAAGGGTCATTTCTGTTCACTCTTGATATCTAACATCTTTTAACCTCTCTTTCTTAACGCTGGGTGAATATTCTACTTGTTTTGTTCTGTTATCTGCATCTTCTCACGAACTTTTATTAATCCTTTTTCAATTCCCTTAAGTGGGACGGCCTTAAGTTTGGAATAGCTATTACAGAACTGAAATATAAAGCTCACATCTAAGAAACGGTAATTTCATTCATATAAATCTTTTTAACCGGGGGACTAACTGACTACTCAACAAGTTGCTCACTAACTTTTTTGAATCAAAATATTTTTTATACCGCTCTGTCTTATACTTGAGCTTTTTACTTCTTCATTGGTATCACCCTTTCCTTGTCTATATATTATCACAGGAAATCTTGAAATGCAATACACGAGTTATACAAACTTCACTAAAATATTTTAGATAATACGCAGAAAATGTGCAATATGACCATTAAGGTTTTGAGAAGCTATTGACAAGCGGCTATGATATCTGATATACTGATTTTGTTAGGTTGCTTTTTGCAGCCTTTTTTGTTTTCTGTTTAATAATCGCAGATAAGCCCGATAAATCGGAGCTTGAAGGTCCGCAGTCTGTCATCTTGAGGTTGCGAATTCTTTTTTTAGGGGGGCTGAGCTCAGGATGACAAAAACTGAGTTTTCTCTCCGTCTTCCCCTGTTTCTCGAACCTTTTTTCCACGCCGAAGAACAAGTAAAGTGTATGCAAAAGCACTTGAAAACCTATCGTTTGTTAACAATAAGAAAATCCCCGCTGAAAATAAGGATTTACCTTTAATTATGCGGGGATTTTGATGTATGTTTTTCGTGTGCTGAATGCTTTTTTAGATACTGTTTACTTATTCTTCAGATGATATTGCATTTTTGGGAGAATACTCAAAACACATAACTTCAACATCATAAAGATTTGAGTCTCTTGAAATTGTGAAGGTAAGTGTATCGCCCGCTTCGCTTTCGCTGATGATCTCCTTGACTTCGGCGGAGGAGCTGATCTCGGTGCCGTTGACGGCGGTGATCCTGTCGCCGTATTCCAGAACGCCGTCGTTATATCCCTCCTGAGCGAGGCTGATATACACGCCTGTTTCCGTACTTCCGAAGTAGTTATACGCTGTGTGGCTGTCGGTTACGTCTGCAATACTGATTCCTATGTAGGTCTTGCCCGTCACGTATCCGTGCTCCCGGAGCTCTCCTGCAACGTACACAGCTTCGTTTATGGGAATGGCATAGCCGAGACTCTCAGCTTCTTTTCCGTTAACGATGCCGATAAGCTCGCCTCTCGTATTGAACAGACCGCCTCCGGAATTGCCGGGCTTGACAGCCGCGGCTATTTGGATAATGGTCGTTTCGACGTCTTCACCGTTGATATCGCGGTTGGTGGCAGAGATGGTGCCGAAGGTGATGACACCGAGCTCTCCGAGCGGATAGGCCGCGACAATTATCTGCTCTCCTGTTGCTACGGTGTCGCTGTTGCCGACGGTTGCAAATTCAAGATCGGCTGCATCGACCTTGAGGAGAGCAATATTGGAGGAGGGATCACTTCCGATGATCTCTGCCTCGTATTCAGCGGAATTGTTGAGGCGGACAGTCACCGCATCTGCAAGACTTCCGCTGTCGGAATCGGTGATAACGTGGTCGGCTGTAAGTATGTATCCGTCGGAGCTGATGATAACGCCGCTGCCGGTACTCATCATAGCATAGTGATACTGACTGTCTGTGATCATGTTGAATTCGGCGGTAACCTCTACAACGCAGGTGCTTACGGCCGCGCAAATATCGCTGATGCTTTCAGAGTTATCCGTGTCAGAGTTGACGTTTTCCTCTGAGGGCTCGTCTTCGGGCTTGGTGCTCTCGGGCTCTGCTTCCGTATCGTCGGGCTCGTCTTCGACCTCACCGTCAGTTGAGTCGTCGTAAATGTCCTCGGAGTCCGTGTCTTCGGGAACGGTCTCGTCCTCTGCCCCTATTTTTTTCGTGTCATCGGCCTCTTCGGCCTTTGAGCAGGAAGAAAATGTGCAAAGGATAATTGTAAGCGCAAGAATAAGCGCGATCAACCTTTTCATTGTTTTAGATAATTTCCTTTAACTTTTACTGTGTAATAAACTATATTACCGATATTGTAACAATTAATTATTCTAGTGTCAATGGTATGGGATGAAGCCAAATAGATTTTATTATAGGCCATGCATAAAACGCAACTAAGGATAGTATAGGTGACATATAAAAATGACAGGCATCAGAATAAAGAATAAAAGAAGGCGCCCTCGGGCGCCTTCAATATTATTTTGTTTTCTTTGCTTTTTTAGCTTTGGGCTTACCTTTGTTTTTGACCTTTTTAACGATCTTAACGGTTATAAGAACAACAAGAGCTATAACGATAAGAATGAGAGCAATAAGGATAAATGTGAAGAGGTTTGCATTTCTGAAAAGCTTTACGGGATTAAGGCTCTTGTAAACTACCTTTCTGCTGTCGGTCTTTTCATATCTTGCATCCATTTCACCCTCCATTTCAAGAAGGTAGGAGGAGATAGCATACCATTCCTTAACGGGCTTGCCCTCTTCTGTGTGAACAACGTAGTCAACCAGCTTGTCTGAGGAAATGGGGTTTCCGTCCTTGTCTCTGGGGGTGATGGCGAGAATACCCATGGAGGTTTTTTCAACGCTTCCCAGCATCTGACCCGCATACATACCTGTAACAACTGAATAGAGCTTTTTGTCATCGATCTTCTCAAGACTGCCGTCAGCTCTTCTGAGCATTGCATAGTCGACCTTGTTGAAGATCATTCTGTATGTGTTGAGGGAGTATTCAACGCCGGAGAAATAAAGCTGTGCAGAGGGCATGAGGGGTTGAACTGAGGCATCTACTTCAAGTGCATTCTTAAGGTCCTTGCCGGTAACGTATACCTTTATAAGCTCACCCTCAGTACCTACTCCGAGAGAGGCAGCATTAAAAACGTCGCTGGTCTTTATCTCTCCCTGAGGGAGGCTTTCTCGAACAACGCCTGCGGCGGTTAGAGCAACGTCAACCGCTTCACCTGTAGCCTCTTCAACAGCCCACTTATAAGCATCGGAGAAAATATTGCAGACGGTGCTTTCGTGGAGAGTATCCTTGATCTCGCTAACAGTTTCAAACTTATAGGGATTGTTAACGAGCACCTGATCAAAGGTAACTCCGTACTGAGAAAGGTAGTCGTTTTCAACGTTTGCCTTGTAGCTTTCAACGAGGGCTGCGATCTCCGCATCCTCGGGAGTGCTTTCTGTGATGGGAATAAGCTGGTATCCGGCAAGAGAGAGCTTTCCGTCCTTTTCGCGATTGAGACGGACAACGCCGAGATTCTTGCCGTATTCGTCAGCGGAAACGATAAGAGTACCGTTTACATCAATAGGCTGATCCAGCTTTGTGTTAGTGTGGCCGGAAATGATAAGATCTATTCCGGTCGTATTTTTTGCAATCTCATAGTCCTCGCCCTTGCCGTCCTCGGTGCCTGCGTGGGAAAGGCAGATAACAACAGGCTCGGCATTG
>JAFXFQ010000073.1 GCA_017520365.1 Clostridia bacterium | reverse complement strand
TGTAGCACAAGGATTGATAGCCATTTTGTCGCACAATTCTTCCATCTTGCTTTTGGGACGTCGAGGGCGCCGTCCCCTACCATCACATCAATTTCTACACTTCAAACTACGATTTATTAGGTAAAAGCAAGGAGGAAATCTATGTTTTTTACCGTTATACTTATTTTTTGTTTAGCTTTATTCATAGACGGTGCCACCGACTGTGCAAATTCTGTCACGGGTGCGGTATCCTCCGGGACAATGACTCTTCGCGGTGCGTCCCGCATGTCGGCTGTTCTTTCCTTTTTCGGCTGTATTGTTTTTTGTTTGTTTTTTCCGTCTGTTGCCGAAAACACAGTGTCGGCCGTATCCTTTCCGGAGGAAAAAGCTCTTCTTTGCATTTCTGTGTCTCTTTTTGCTGTTGCTTTGTGGTCTTTTATCGCCTGGCTTATGGCGCTTCCCACCAGCGAGGGTCACGCCATTATCTCTGCCTCGGCGGGGGCGGCAGCCGCCCTTGGGGGTACTGTAAATGTACCGAGGGTGTTATTTCTTCTTTTTTCTGTGATCCCTGCCGCTCTTATTTCCGCATTTTTTGCGTGGGCGGGGGCTAAGATTACTGAAAAAGCGATGCCGGGGTGCAATTTCAAAACCCCGATAATTATTTTCGCCGCCGTTGCCTCCCTTTTTCACGGCGCGCAGGACGGACAGAAATTTATCACTCTTGCTCTTTCCTCCGGGGCGGTGCCGGAGGGGAAGATGGTGCCGTTTTTGCTGTTGATTTCTTTTTCGATGGGCATAGGTACTATTTTCGGAAGACGAATAATTGAAAAAATGGGTGGGGAGATGGCCGTTGCGGACAGCAGGGCCGCCCTTGCCGCCGACGGGGCAGGAGCTGCCGCTCTTGCACTTTTTACTCTTCTCGGCATCCCCGCCAGCACCACTCACGTCAGGATGACGGCTCTTTTCGGTGCCGCAAGGGCTATGAAAAACAAGACGGACACATCATCTTTTCTTCTGCTGATCTGTGCCTGGGGAGCTACCTTTCCTGTGTCATTTTTGCTCGCTTTTTTGCTTTCAAAGCTGAGCATTGTTATGTTTTTGTAAATAATGCACAAAACGTATCGTTTGTTTTCTACGGTCATAGGGCAATCTGTATTTGCATTTCGGAAAAAGACATTGTATAATAGTTGTATAGTCCGCTTTGGACAATGCGCGAAATTCATATAAGGAGATATTCAAATGGCAGCACTTACCACAAAAGAAATCAGAAACGTAGTTCTTCTCGGTCACAGCGGAAGCGGTAAAACTTCCCTTTGTGAAGCTATGCTCTTCAGCGTTGGCGATATTGACAGAATGGGCAAGGTTTCTGACGGAAATACAGTATCTGACTATGACCCCGAGGAAATAGCAAGAGGCTCATCCGTTTCCCTTTCCAATATCGGTTTTATGTACCACGATCACAAGATCAACATTCTTGATACTCCCGGTTCTCCCGACTTTATCGGTGAGACTATGGAGGGTATCCGCGCGGCTGACGCGGCTGTTATCGTTGTAGACGGTAAGGCAGGCGTTGAGGTCGGAACTGAGCTTGCATGGGAAAGAGCGACAAAGGCAGGTCTTCCCGTTGCGTTCTTTATCAACAAGCTGGATGATCCCGAGGCTGATTATGAGAGAGTTTATAACGAGCTTCGCGAAAAGTTCGGCCGCAAGGTATGTCTTACAAGCGTTCCCGCAATGTACAAGGACAGAATGACATACGTTTCTCTTGCAGAGAGAATGGCATTCGTATTTGACGAAAAGGGCCGCCGCTCTGACATCGAGATGGATTCCGATCTTTACGGCATCGTTGAAAGCTATCTTGACGAATTTAACGAGGCTATCGCAACCACAAGTGATGAGCTTATGGCTAAGTTCTTTGACGGTGAGGTTATCACAAGCGCAGAGGCTATCGAGGCTCTCCACCAGGCTATCATCGTCGGCGACGTAGTTCCCGTATACTGCGGTTCCGTTCCCAATATGTGGGGCGTTCGTACTCTGGTTACTGCTATCAAGGGCTCTTTCCCCAGAATCACAGCTAAGAAGAACGAAAAGATCACAGTTGACGAGTTTATTGCAGAAAAGCCCATTGAGCCCGATGGAGATTGCTCTATCTTTGTATTCAAGACCATTGCGGATCAGTACGGCAAGATCACAATGTTTAAGGTTATGAACGGTACCCTCAAGAAGGATATGGTCCTTACAAACGCTCGTACAGGCGCTCAGGAGAAGGCCGGTCATATCTACTCCATCAGAGGCAAGAAGCAGTCTGAGGTCGATGCACTTTGCTGCGGTGACATCGGCGTTATGACAAAGCTAAACGATACAGCTACAAACGATACTCTCTGCCAGGGCAAGGTTATTTCCTATGTGGGCGTTAAGTTCCCCGAGGCTCATATGAAGAAGGCAGTTGTTGCCGCAGCTAAGGGCGATGAGGATAAGATCTCCACAGCTATCGCTCGTATTCTTGAGGAGGATCCTTCTCTCGTATATGAGAACAATGCTGAAACAAAGCAGCTTACCCTTTCCGGTATGTCAGATATTCATCTTGAGGTTGTTAAGTCTAAGATGAAGAACCGTTACGGCACAAAGGTTGAGTTTGCAACTCCCAAGATCCCCTACCGTGAGACCATCAGAAAGACCGTTCAGGCTGAAGGTAAGCACAAGAAGCAGTCAGGTGGCTCCGGTCAGTATGGTCACGTTCGCATCACCTTTACAAGAGGCGATGAGGAAGGCCTTACATTTACCCAGTCCGTAGTAGGCGGCGCAGTTCCCAAGGGATTCTATCCCGCAGTTGAGAAGGGACTTCTTGAGGCAATGCAGAAGGGTGTTCTTGCAGGATATCCCGTTGTTAATCTTAAGGCTGATCTTTACGACGGCTCTTACCACGACGTTGACTCCAACGAAATTTCCTTCAAGCTTGCTGCAAAGCTTGCTTATAAGAACGGTCTGCCCCAGGCCTCTCCCGTTCTCCTTGAGCCCGTTGGCGAGCTTAAGGTTTCTGTTCCCGAGAATATGGTTGGTGACGTAATGGGCGACCTTAACAAGCGCCGCGGTCGTGTAATGGGTATGAATCCCGATGCAGACCGCAAGGGCTACACCATCGTAGAGGCAGAGGCTCCCTACGCAGAGATGATGGAATATACCATTATCCTTCGTGCCATGACTCAGGGCCGTGGTTCCTACACATATAAGTTCATCCGTTACGAAGAGGTTCCTCAGAGCGAGGCTCAGAAGATCATTGCTAACGCAAAGGTTGAGGATGACGACTAATCCAATATAATAAACAGCCTCCCGGTCCCGGGAGGCTGTTTTGCCAGAGAAAAGATAAGTGAAATGGAACAAAACCGCAGCGGCGGTTTTGGCTTTTTGTAAAGAGACCGACAAATCGTAGTTTGAAGTGTAGATTGATCAGTCGGTAGGGGACGGCGCCCTCGACGTCCCATTGCAAACATAACATATACATCAATACCAAACGTCTGTAGCACAAGGATTGATAGCCATTTTGTCGCA
>JAFXFQ010000072.1 GCA_017520365.1 Clostridia bacterium | reverse complement strand
TCTTATCGGTAGATTCGTCAACGTGAAGATCACAAAAAGCGACCTTTTTTCCCTTAACGGAGAGATCGTATAAATAAATCAAAAATCATTTTGAAAGGTAATAAAAACAATGATAATGAATGAAGAAGTACTTGTTGCAGTAAAGAATCTCTGCGATCTTATGAAGGCAGACCCCAGATACATCGCAGTAACAGAGGCAGGTAAGGCATACTCCGATGATCCTGCTATCTCCGCTCTTCTTATCGAGTATCAGGCGCAGCAGACAGCTCTTACAGATCTTTATGCAAAGGATGACCGAGACGATGGCATCATTGATGCGATCCAGGGCAGACTTAACGAGATCTATTCAACTATAATCGCGCACCCTCTCTACGTTGCCTTCAAGGAAGCAAGCGATGAGTATGAGGTATATTATAAAGCCATCTACGACGAGATGGAGTTCCAGCTTACAGGAAAGAGAGCGGGATGCACTCACGATTGCTCCACCTGCTCCGGCTGCCACTGATTCCATAAATAAAGGATAGGTTTGATTTATGGCACTTACGCCAATGATGCAGCAGTACTTTGATATAAAGGATCAGTACCGCGATCACATACTTTTCTACCGCCTGGGTGATTTTTACGAAATGTTTTTCGAGGATGCTCAGGTAGCATCCAAGGTCCTTGAGCTGACCCTTACGGGCAGAGATTGCGGAGAGGGCAACCGCGCACCTATGTGCGGCGTTCCCTTTCATTCAGCCGAGGGCTATATAGGCAAGCTTATATCCAAGGGCTATAAGGTGGCCATCTGCGAGCAAACAGAGGACCCCGCCCTTGCCAAGGGGCTTGTAAAGCGGGAGGTCATCCGTGTTATCACCCCCGGCACGGTCATTGAGGCAGACCTTCTCAGCGAATCAAAGAATAATTATTTGGCTTCTCTCTATTTTGAAAAGGATGGTGCAGGCGTTTGCTTTGCGGATATTTCCACCGCAGAGATGAAGGCTACCGCCTTTGAGGGAGAGGGATTTGAGGGCGAGCTGCTCACAGAGCTTGCCACCTATGCTCCCAGAGAGGCAATAGTCAATACAGATCTGGATGAATATCCTCGTATAGCAGCATTTTTCAAAGAAAGAGGCATTCTTTGCACCTCTTCTCTTGAAGGCTATTATAAGGACAGCGCACTTGCGCGCTATCGCAGACAGTTCGGCGCATATGAAGGATCCCAGCGTTACGTCAGTGCGGCCATCGCCGCAGGAGCCGCTCTCGGGTATATTTCCGATGCTCAGAAGTCCGATATTTCATATATCAATACCATAGACATCTATGAAAACTCCGAGTTTTTGGAAATGGATATGAGCACCCGTCGAAACCTTGAGCTGACAGAGACTATGCTTACTAAGGACAAGAAGGGCTCCCTTCTTTGGGTACTTGATAAAACCGGTACTGCCATGGGTGCCCGCCGCCTTCGCTCCCTTATCGAGCATCCTCTCACAAGCGTGAAGGAGATAGTCAGCCGACAGAGAAGCGTTGCTGAGCTTTACGACAACTTTATGCTCCGCGAGGAGATAAGAGATACGCTCTCATCCGTTCTGGACCTTGAACGACTTATGACGAAGATCACCTACGGAACGGCATCTGCACGAGAGCTTCGTGCGGTCTGTCAGACCGTAAAGGTGCTTCCTCTTATAAAGGAGATGCTGGCAAGCGCCGAGTCGCCCGAGCTTTACCGTATTTGGGAGAGCATCGATGAGCTGACGGATATCTACCAGCTTATCGACAGCGCTATAGTTGATACTCCCCCATTCCAGGTGAGGGAGGGTGGTATGATCCGAGAGGGATATAACGCCACCGTTGATGAGCTCAGAAGCATTATGAATAATGCAGAGGAGTATATCAAGGGTATCGAGGAGCGAGAAAAGGAAACAACGGGCATAAAGACCCTGAAGATCAAAAACAATAAGGTCTTCGGATACTATATTGAGGTATCTAAATCCTTTATGGATCAGGTGCCCGAGAACTACATCAGAAAACAGACTCTTGCAAACGGCGAGAGATACATAACAGAGGAGCTCAAGGAGCTGGAGGGAACTATCTTCGGTGCCGCCGATAAGGTGAAAAACCTTGAGTACGAGCTCTTCAGCGCCATTCGTGAGCACGTTGCATCAAATGCTCAGAGAATAAGACAGAGCGCTGAGGCTCTCTCGGAGCTTGACGTGTTCGTAAGTCTTGCAGAGGTAAGTGCAAAGGGCGGCTACGTCTGTCCTGAGATAGACGAGAGCGACGTTCTTGAGATAAAGGATGGTCGTCATCCTGTTGTTGAAAAATTTGTGAACGATGCTTATTTTGTTCCCAATGACGCTTATCTTGATACCCGTGATAACCGAATGATGCTCATAACGGGCCCAAATATGGCGGGTAAATCTACCTATATGCGCCAGACAGCACTTATTATCCTTATGGCACAGATAGGATCCTTCGTGCCTGCGTCAAGTGCCCGTATCGGCGTTGTGGATAAGCTTTTCACCCGTGTCGGTGCATCGGATGACCTGGCCTCAGGCCAGTCCACCTTTATGCTTGAAATGCAGGAGGTGGCGTATATCCTTAAAAACGCTACCAGCCGTTCCTTTATCATTTATGATGAAATAGGGCGAGGCACCAGTACCTTTGACGGTATGTCCATTGCCCGCGCGGTGCTTGAGTATACTGCAAGCAAAAAGCTCTCGGCAAAGACCATGTTTGCAACCCACTACCATGAGCTTACCGACCTTGAAGGCGAGATCGAGGGCGTTGTAAACTATAACGTAGCTGTTAAAAAGCGGGGAGATGACCTTACCTTCCTTCGAAAGATCGTTCGAGGCCCTGTAGATGAAAGCTATGGTATCGAGGTTGCAAAGCTTGCGGGTATCCCTAAGGAGATAGTGAAAAGAGCAAAGGAAGTGCTTCGCGGTCTTGAGGAGTCGGAGGCAATGCCTAAAAAGGCAGAAAAGGTTGAAAGGACCGAGGAGGACGACCTTCTCTCAGCTATGACAATCAGCTTTGAGGATATGTCCCGCGATAATATCTGCGATGAGATCAGAAAAACGGATATAAATACTCTCACCCCAATCGAGGCAATGAACCTTATCTTTCGATGGAAGAAGGAGCTGGAGTAAGCAGCCTTGCACAGTCTGAGCTCGTCCGTTTTTGTTTGCGAGCAATGAATATAAGTAAAATAAACTCATAGTTTAAAGTTCTTTTGGTCCTTTTCTTTCAAGAAAAGGACAGAAGATCCAAAAGACAGAAAGGAGTCGCCGTGGGAAAGATAAATGTTCTGGGCTTTGACGTTGCCAACCTCATAGCCGCAGGTGAAGTAGTAGACAGACCTGCTTCAGTGGTCAAGGAGCTTTGCGAAAACTCCATTGATGCAGGAGCGAGACACATAGCTGTTGAGATCCGACACGGCGGCACCAGCTATATACGCGTTTCCGATGACGGACACGGCATCGACCCTGAGGATGTACCTCTGACGGTGCTTCGCCACGCCACCAGTAAGATAGCAACGGCGGAGGATCTTGCCGCCATTGGTACTCTGGGCTTTCGAGGTGAGGCGCTTGCCGCCATTGCCTCTGTTTGCAAGCTGAGAATGATGACCCGAGCAAGAGGCGGCCCCATGGGCGTTATGATGACCTGTGAGGGCGGAGAGATAGTGGATGTCTCAGAATACGGATGCACAGAGGGAACCACCATTCTCGTTTCTGAACTTTTCTATAACGTGCCCGCAAGGAGAAAATTCCTTAAAAAGGACGTCTCAGAGGGGGCGGCGGTTACCGCCGTTATGGAAAAGATCGCCGTTTCAAGTCCTGACATTTCCATAAAGTATATTCAGGACGGTCAGATAAAGTTTATGACCAATGGCTCGGGAAAGCTTATCGATACTATTTTTGCTGTTTTCGGTAAGGAGACCGCAAAGAGAATGACTCCCGTTGATAAAACGGATATGAACGGCATCCGCATTTCGGGCTATATCGGAGAGCCCGACCTTGTCAGAAGCAATAAAAACTCCGAAAACTTTTTTATAAACGGTAGATTTGTCAAGAGCCGCACTGCAATGGCGGCTATTGAGCAGGCCTATTCCACCCGTATTCCGCACTCGAAATTCCCCGTTTGCATACTGAATATCCAATTGAATCCGGCTATAGTGGACGTTAATGTTCATCCCTCAAAGCTGGAGGTAAAGTTTGCAAACGAGCGTATAATATTTGAGGCTGTCTATTATGCGGTGCTGGGAGCGCTGGAAACAAGCGTGTCACGCCCTGAAATGCGCCTCGGCAACGTGGATACTCCATTTTATGACAGCTCGGAGAAGAAGGGAACACGGTCTGATGCCTATCCGGTTGAGCCCTATAAGAGAAAGACCGGCATATCTGCAAAGGATGCCTTTGCACCCATCGAAACTCCAAAGGAGGAAAGGGTGGAGAGGGCTCAGATAAAGCTGGACGTTCATACAGAGACGCCGAGGCCTCGAACGGAGCTGATGGCTCCATCCCCTTCACAGGCAGTAAGGGCGGAGGAAAGACCCGAGCCGAGACACTCCCCGATATCCGTGCCAACGGCGCGCTCCTCCGTGCAGGCTCCCCTGTCAGTGACCGTAAAGCAAAACGAAGCACCGAAGACCGCATCTGCACCTGAGCCCGAAAAGCCAAGGGCTGAAAAGAAGAATGCCCCTGATTTCAAGATACTGGGCGAGGCGTATAACTGCTACGTTATAGTGCAGCTTGAGGACAGGCTTCTTATGATAGACAAGCACGCCGCTCACGAGCGCATCATTTTCGATGAGCTTTGCAGAAATATGGAGTCGGGCGAGAAAACGAGCCAAATACTTATGTATCCTCTTCGCGTTCCCGTAAGGGAGGAGGAGGCTTTGGCTCTTGAGGAATACCGTGACCGTGTCTGTGCTATGGGCTTTGCTTATACATATGATAAGACCCGTGCCTGCCTATCTGTCACCGAGGTGCCTACCCACCTTGGCCGTGATACGGGCGGAGATATGCTTTCAGAGCTTGCCACCGTGCTTAGTGATGCCACGGGCAGCATAGAGTCAACAGGGGCCAAGTTTTTTGAGGCAAAGCTTTATCAGGCATCATGTAAGGCAGCGATAAAGGGCGGCAGAGTATACGGGCAGGATCACATTAAGTGGATCTGCGAAAAGCTCCTGCAAAAGCCCGACGAGAACGGCGCGGTCATAAAGACCTGCCCCCACGGCAGACCCGTTGCCTTTGAAATAAAGAAAACTTCCATTGAACGACAGTTCGAGAGACTTACATAAGAGAGGACTTGAAGATATAAAATGTTTACGCTGATGATAAAGGACGGCAGAGCCCGCCGCGGAAAGCTTATCACACCTCACGGTGTGATCGAGACCCCCGTTTTCATGAACGTTGCCACCTGCGCCGCTATCAAGGGCGGCCTTGATGCTTGGGACCTTGAGGAGGTCGGCTGTCAGGTTATGCTTTCCAACACATACCATCTCCACCTGCGCCCCGGTGACAGGCTTGTCCACGATATGGGCGGCCTTCAGGGCTTCACAGGCTGGAAAAAGCCTATTCTCACAGACTCCGGCGGATTCCAGGTGTTTTCCCTTTCCTCTCTTCGCAAGATCAAGGAGGAGGGCGTGTATTTCGCCTCCCACATTGACGGAAAACGTATTTTTATGGGACCCGAGGAAAGTATGCAGATCCAGTCAAACCTTGGCTCCACCATTGCCATGGCCTTTGACGAGTGCATCGAGAACCCTGCGGAGTATAAGTATACAAAGAAGTCCTGCGACAGAACCTTCCGCTGGCTTGAAAGATGCAAAAAGGAAATGGCCCGTCTGAACTCCCTTCCCGACACCGTAAACCCCCGTCAGATGCTTTTCGGTATCAACCAGGGAAGTGTTTACGAGGATCTCCGTATCGAGCATATGCAGAAGATCGCAGAGCTTGACCTTGACGGCTATGCTATCGGCGGCCTTGCAGTAGGCGAGGAGGCAGAGGAGATGTACCGTATCATCGATGCCGTCGAGCCCTATATGCCCGAGAATAAGCCAAGATACCTTATGGGCGTGGGCACACCTCAGAACATTCTTGAGGCTGTTCACATGGGTGTTGACTTCTTTGACTGCGTAATGCCCTCCCGTAATGCCCGTCACGGCAACGTGTTCACATGGCACGGCAAGGTGAACATTATGAACGAGAAGTACGCAAAGGATCCCCGTCCCATCGACGAGAATTGCGGATGTCCCGCCTGCCGCCACCACAGCCGCTCCTATATCCGCCACCTTATCAAGGCGAAGGAGGCCGTTGGTATGCGACTTGCGGTACAGCATAACCTCTATTTCTACAACGAGCTGATGAGAAAGATCCGCGATGCACTTGACGGCGGATATTTCGAAGCATTTTATCAGAAATATCACAACGCCCTTGCTGAAAGAAGCAAGGACTAAGATGTAGTCCTTTTTAGAAAAACAGATAAGACTTTCGAAGGGGGAGATTATATGCTAAAAAAACTGTTGGCTTTATGCCTTGCTATGGCTTTTGCAGTATATACTCTTTGTTCCTGCGGATTTGAAATTGGCGGGAAGGACGATGAGACCACAGCTTCTGTAATTGATGAAAACAACGAAAGCACAGATGGTTCAGACACCGCCCCACCCGATAGTGATAAGGAAGAGATTGAGCCTGAGCCCGAAAAGGATCCCAACGCCATTCCCGTGCTTTATACGGAAGCAATTGAATCCTATATCAGCTCCTTTCCGTGGGATGAGAATGGCCCTCCGCTTTCAGGGGGCAACCTTTTCAGCTGGGTCGACAGCCTTGACAGCATCGGTTATGCTATAATCCAGATCGACGGCAAGGGTGAGCCTGAGCTTGTCATTAGCGAAGGCAGTTTTGTTTACGATATTTTTACCATTTCTTCCGAGGGTGCTCTCGTTCATCTTATGAGTTCAGGAATGCAAACTCCGGTATACCTGCTTGACGACGGTTCTCTTTGCATGATATACGGAACTGCGGTATCTCAGTCTTATGAGTTATACAACATAAACGAAGACTGCGACGGAATTGAGCTTTCGTACGAGGTTAAGCTTGACATCTACGAAGCGATAGACGCAGGTATATATAAGGATGTGGTCGAAGCTCAAGAGGATTACTGCAGTCAGGCCTGGTTTTATACGGAAAAGGAAAGCGGAGATGACCGCTATCTCAACATAACCGAATCTCAGGCGGAGAGTCTTGTTCCCGGAGATGAAAAAAAGCTTGAAATTAACGACATCCCCCTCAGCGAATACGATCCTTCGCGGCACGAGTTTCATGAAGAAAGTGACGGCACGAGCACTGATACCTCAGAGCCTTACAGAATAGTATACGAAAGCAATCTGATCTTTGAGGACATACAGCCTATATACGAATGTGGGTGCATAAACGGAATTCCCTGGTGTCTGTATGCGCTTTATCCTTCAAACAGGCAAGAGAGTGCAAAGGTTATTGACTTTGAAGGAAACGTGTATTATTGCGGCGACGCTTCTTATATAACATATTGCCCCTTTTTTGCAAGCATAAACGGTGATCACTCGTATGGACTGGATCCTTACACTCTTGAAATCAACGATAATGCAGGCGGTCACGGAGTATTTATCGGATCAACATATTATTTCGAGGAAGATACAGGAGAGCTTTATGCCCCCCCCGAAGGTATCGGAGCACCTCCGGAGTTATGTGAGAGCTTTGATGGCTTTGTTATTGTTGAAGCAGTCACCCTAAAGGATCCGGAGGATATAGATATATCCGACCCTTCCGATATATTTCACCTAACGGGAAAATACGGCATCGTTATCGATTCTGAGCTTGTTGTTCCCTGTGAGCATGAAATGTATCTGGATTACTGGGGCGGCATATGTGCTCTCCGTAAGGACGGAAAATGGGGATATTTCAATGAAAAGGGCGAGCAGATCCTTGATTTTGAGTACAGTGCCTCGGTAAATACAATTTACAATCATTTCCTCCAAACAAGCATCAACGTTCCCTACCACCCGCTCTCAGGGCTTCTTGTCCTGTGCAAGGACGGAAAATGGGGATACAGCGATCTTGACGGCAATATGGTCACAGGCTTTGAGTTTGAAGAAGCCCGCCCTGCCACCTACAAAAATGCATGGGTAAAGCAGGACGGTGTCTGGAAGGTCATAGAATTTGCAAAGCATGGCGGAGGAATCAGTCCCTCACAGGCTAAAGAGGTTTTGATACAATGGCTAAATGACCGCGGCGATCCCTATTCTGTCACTCTCCTTCCCGAAGAGAAATGGAAATGTCCCTATCTTACAAAGCACTATACCTTTGAGGTGGATTGGCATACACAGGGAGAGGATAGCATAACTACATATATGATCTCCTTTGACGGTGAGATCACATCACTGATTGCTTGTGGATAATAGTAAGCACCCACGTCTGAATGCACAGACGTGGGTGCTTGCTTATCTGTTTATTTCTTCAAAATACTCTTCGAAATCAACTACCGTGTTTTCTTCCCGTGCCTTTTCTGCCGCGAATACGATGGAGTGGTTGTAGTAGGATTCGGAGATCTCGGGGATGGAGGTGCCGTTGTAGCTTCCTGTCAGGTAGTGATACAGCGTTTCGACGATGCCCTCGTCTCCGCCGCCGTGGCCGCCCACAACTCCGTCCGTGCCTGTTATGTCAAATTCTTCAAAGGTTTTTGTTCTGTGGTAATAAACGCTGATGGGAGAGCCGGAATCAAGGGCTGCGCGAATCTCGCCCTCGGTACCCATAATATGGATATGTCTGCCGCCCGCATTAAAGGCGTTCATTGTAAAGGTTGCGGTCACGTCGTCCTCAAAGAGCATATTGACTGTCTGATGGTCCACAACGTCATTGTCGCAATGGTAGACACACTTGCCGTACTGGGTCTTCGTGATCGCATCCCACACCATCTCGTCGGTGTGGTATACGTGCTTTGTGGCTGCACCCCTGAACCAGCCGTTTTCCTTATCATCATAATAAAGCTTTACAGCATTAAAGGGACAGGTCTCCCCTGCGGGACAGCCCTGATAGCAAAACTCAGGCGCACCCTCGGGGGCGTTTTTTTCGGTAAAGTAGGAAAGGGCACCAAAGGACTGCACCTTTTTACATTTCTTTCCGATAAGCCATTGAAGGATATCTATATCATGACAGGATTTCTGGAGCAGCATGTTGGAGCTGCGGCCGATATTGCCCCAGTTTCCTCTGACAAAGCTGTGACTCTGGTGGATAAGTCCAACGCACTCCTCGTGGTTGATGGACATTATGCGGCCCACCTTGCCATCGTCGATTATTCTCTTGAGGGTGCGGAACACGTCAGAATAGCGAAGAACGGTGCAAATGACCACTTTAACGCCCTTTTCCTCGGCCAGGGCCGCAAGCCTTGTGCATTCCTCCTGGGTGGGAGCCATGGGCTTTTCCAAAAGAAGGTCATATCCCAGCTCAATTGCTTTCATTGCAGGGGCGAAATGGTCTCTGTCCATGGTGGCAATTACGCAAAGATCTGCGATCTTGCCCTTTTCAAGGAGAGGCCTCCAATCAAGAAAGCACATATCTTCGGGGATGGAATGCTTTTCGCGGACAAATTCACGTCTGTTTTCGATGGGCTCTGCAACGGCGATCACCTCATACTTATCGGGAGAGTCCTTCATAATATTGGTGTATCTCATTCCGCGGTCGCCGCCGCCGATGAGAATGACCTTCAGCTTTTTCATTATACATCCTTCCTTTGAGCTTGTAATAGTTGCTACACCTTTATAATAAACCCATTTTTCGAGAATTTCAAGAGAAACAAAAACGTTTTCCTGTTATAAAAAAGCTGTAGATAAGGTTTTTAAAATGACAATCACCGGACCTTGTTGCGGCCGCTCTTGACTGAGCTGTCGTTTTGTGTTAGAATCTAAGGTAAACTGTAAAAGCCTCGTTTCTGACAGCTTTTTCAGTATTCCTGATAAAGAGGTAGCACAGTGCTGAAAAAAGTAAATGCGCCTGCGGATATGACCGTCGGTGCTCCTTGGAAAAGTATAATCAAATTCACGATCCCTATGCTTATCGGTAATATTGCCCAGCAGCTCTACAGCACGGTGGACAGTATCGTTGTTGGCAAATATGAGGGAGATAACGCCCTTGCCGCAGTAGGCAGTGCGGCTCCAATACTAAATCTGCTTCTCGTTCTTTTTATAGGTATTTCCGCGGGTGCGGGAGTTATGGTCGCTCAGTATTTCGGCGCAAGGAACAGAAAATCTTTGTCATATACCATTGGAAACAGTATTACAATAACTGCGCTTTCCTGTGTTGCCCTTATCGCCGTTGCAGCTCCCTTGATAGATCCCCTTCTTAATGTTTTGAATACTCCCGAGTCTATCCACGAAGACTGTGCCGGCTATCTGCTCATCTCCCTTGTGGGTATGGCGGGAATGGCCTATTATAATATTCTTTCGGGAATCCTCAGGGGTATGGGTGACTCTGTTTCCAGTCTTATATTTCTGCTTGTGGCAACAGTGATAAATATCGTTCTCGATATAGTTTTTGTTTCTGACAAATTCGGTATCGAGATGGGTGTTCCCGGCGTTGCACTGGCAACAGTCATTGCGCAGACGATATCATCGATCCTTTGCATGATCAAGCTTTCCAGAATGGGGGCACATTTTGATTTCGGACTGAAATATATGAATCCGGTGCGCCATTATATAGGCATGATAGTAAAGCTGGGCCTTCCCTCAGGACTGACTCAGGCCATCTTCTCATCTGCAATGATCATTGTTCAGTCTCTTACCAACAGCTTTGGTGAGCAGTTTATTGCAGCAAATGTTGTAATTATGCGAGTTGACGGCTTTGCCATGATGCCCAATTTCTCCTTTGGCATGGCACTGACCACCTTTGCCGGTCAAAACGTGGGAGCCGGCCATTATGACCGAGTTAAAAAGGGTGCCCGACAAGGAACACTGATGGCGGTGGGCTGCTCTGCGATCATCACAGCTGCTATCCTTGTTTTCGGTAAGTATCTTATGGGACTTTTCACCAATACACGTGAGCTTATCGACCTTTCCTGCAGGCTTATGCGCATACTTGCCGTGGGCTACATCGCGTTTGCTGTAACGCAAAGCCTTTCCGGTGTAATGAGAGGTGCAGGCGACACTATGACGCCTATGTGGATCTCTCTTATTACTACCGTTGCAATACGAGTTCCGCTGGCATACGGCATATCCTATCTGACAAGAACCCCCGAGCTCCCCTTCGGCCGTCAGGAGTGTATACAGATCTCTCTTGTTTCATCCTGGGTGATCGGTGCGATACTTAC
>JAFXFQ010000008.1 GCA_017520365.1 Clostridia bacterium | reverse complement strand
ATGGTAAAGCTTACAAGAACCCTTGCGATTATTCCTACCGTTATTACCTTTGCTTTTGTGCAGCTTCGCTTAAAGCGTAAAGAAGCTCTTGCAAACAGCCAAAACGGAAGCGAACTGAAGGCAAATTTCAGCATTACAAAAATATTCCCTTGGTTTATCCTTGGCTTCCTTGCTATGTCCATTGTAGCAAGTATATTCCCGATTCCTACGGCTGTTGTATCCGGCACAAAGAGTGCAAGTAAATTCCTAATGGTCTGTGCTTTGGCAGCCATCGGTCTGAATACGTCCTTTTCAAGCATGAAGAAGGCAGGTTTCCGCCCGATGATTCACGGCTTCATTATTTCTGCACTGGTGGTAATCGTGGCACTGGTTGTTGAGATAGCAATGGGAATTGTATAAATAGAAATAATAATACCATAAATAATACAGAGATCATCATTGATGATATGTCCTCCGATGAACTGCAAGAGCTTATAGAGCAAATCGATAAAACCGACAAAACCGAGGAACCTATTTATTATAATAACCGAATGATGCCAGGGATACCGTTGGTTCGATCTCGATAATATAAACGCTTTGTTTAAAGGTGAAATCGAGATGATTGAAGACGGATATGCACCTTTTTGGTTTGATTAATGCATGCAACGAACAATGCAACGCTAACCTCAATAGCGTTGCATTGTATCAAAATAGCACTTGATTTTCAAAAAAGATTCCATAGTCTATACAATTTCGGCTATGGAATTTTGCTTTATATGCAAAAAACAGCTTGTTTTTGCCCTTTAACCGCTCTTCTCGGCGGTTTTATGGGTATTTTTTCTTATATAAACGATAAATCCGCCATCCTCTGCCCCGTAGGAACTGAAGTGGCGGATTTTGTATCGTTCAAGGGATTAATCGTTTATAGATTGAATATTGAAAAAGTTTGATAATTGTGATATAATAAAAAAGCAGAATACAGTTGAAATCAGGAAAAAGGAGGGGTTAATATGGAAGAGAAAAAGTGGTGTTTTGGTGTTGTTGGAAATATTGTTTCCGAGCACACAGATGAGAACGGTAATGTTTATTACGGCACAAAAGCTTTTACTCCCGGTACAAAGGTTTATATAGACGGCAAGTTTTGGGACAATCAAAGAACGGATGTAAGTGTGATCGGAAGAAATCGATTTGGCAGAGTTGTTTTAGAATCTGTGCCGATAAACTTGATTGAAAACATTCGTACTCAAAGAATCTATAAGCCCCAAGTTTTGGAAATTATAGACTATCTCTGTGTAATGGAAGGTTGGGAACGGTGGGGAAAGAACCGCTGCCGACCGTAAAGAGGCGGAAAACTTCGTTAAAGAAGTAAGCAGTAAAAAGTAATACATACGGAGGATGTTATGGATACCAAGACATATGGTGGCGTCACCGCTAAAGATATTATAGTTTTTCAAACCAAAATTATGATGGGCGCTCAGTTTGGACGAATTGTGTGGGCGAGAGATCATAAGTCCGAACCCCTCGGTAATCGTCAAAATGAAATTCTTATTGCCTGCTTGCGAATTGGATGGAACGATGCCTTTAGGCACACCTCAGAAAATGAAGATGGCATAAACGATACAAAAGAATCAAAGGGTGCGGTTAGTACCTATGTGAAGAAAGATAAGTATAAAACACGGTTGCTGAAGTTATTTCGCCAAAAGGTAAAAGAGGAAGATGTTCCTGCAGATTTCGATGATTATTTTTCGGATAGAGTGATCTCAACAAAAGCCTTTCTTGATATTTTCAAAGAGTATGCTATCTCAACTGCAAACAAAGAGAACATAATTAATTCGCATTGGACAACAATAGAAACTTTGTTTAATGGTGTGAAAAAGCTTAGAGGAAGCAAAGCGCTTTCCTTAGGACACATTCAAAAAATGTTCAATATTGCTATTAAATTATATCTTTGCTTGTTTATGTGTCGAGAAGAGCTTGACTTGGATTATAATATTTTCAGCGCAGCTATTGTAGAAAATTTTGCTAACGCTGATTGCCCAATTGATAGCATTATTCTTGGAAAACTTGAACAAATAGGAATGAAAAAGGCGGGGGCTGGAGCACCTTATACCACTCAATATGATGGTTATACTTGGAGCCAATTGAGTTCCGGCGAATATCGTAAGATTCAAGATGACATCAAAACAAAAAGCAATGGCAACAGCAATCTCTGGTTTGATTTCAACAACTGGAATTAAGTAAAAAACGGAAGAGGGTAAATTGATACCTTCTTCCGTTTTTGATATCAAAGCATAACCGTTATCTCGCTGCCATCCTTCAGCGAATATATCAGGCGATCATCGTTGTATACGGTTATGCGGTCGACCACTGCGTGCCACAGCTTTTCGTCAAACTCGATGGGCGGGGCTTCAGGTTCTTCAAGCTCGGTGAGCATACCGCCGATGGCAACGGACTCGGCTTCCATTCGCTTACGCCTTTCGGTGAGCCGTTTATGCTTTTCCTCCTCGGTGCGGAAGCGGTCGGTGAGGTCATTGTATGTCGGCGGTACTTATCGGTGGAGTGCCAGGTGATAGGCGTATACCGCGCACCGCAGAATCAGGCTCTTCGTAAGCATCAATCTCTTAGATCCAAGACCTTCGGATTATCGAGAAGCATCACAAGAACGGGAATCAACACGATCTGCACGATGATTCCCGGGATCGCATTTGTAAATGCCCCTGCAAGGAAAGCCGCAAGGGTATAGCTTGCGCCTTTTATTTCCATAAGAGCAAACATTGCACCGCCATAAGCAAGTCTTCCGACTATCATTGCAGTCAGCAAGGAAACGTAAATGTATGCTTTTTTACGGGGAAGAATTTTATGCAAAAGGCCTGTAACACCGCCGTAGGCGCAAAGCTCGAACGCCATACACGCTGCTGTGGGAAAAAGAGGCGGCACGCCAAGTGTGAGCGAGCGTATCAGCGGAGCAACAAAGCCGACGGCAAGCCCCCATTGCCATCCGCAAATGAAGCCGCAGAGCAATATGGGAATATGCAGGGGGCAGAGCATGGAGCCGATCTCGGGGATCTGACCTGTCAAAAACGGCATCACGTACGCAAGCGCTAAAAACAGGGCGGCAAGGATCATTTTCAATAAGCTGTTATGATATTTCATATTCTATTCCTTTCAAAAATCAAAAAGGGCGCCACTATCCCTACAGAGATAATGACGCCTTCATAGCATCGTTAATAGATCACGCTAAAAATCTTGTACAAGCTTCTGCTTTCCTGTCATCCTTCAGGATAACAGGTGTATTATACCACAGCTCATACGGTTTATCAAGTATTTTTTGAAGAAACAATACTCTCTAATTTTGAGATCGCATCGGCAATCAAGGCTCCCGTATTCAAATCGGGAACACCGGCAATTAAGTTTTCGCATTTATTCAAAGGAATAAGTATACGCACCGCCTCGGCTCTTGAAACTGCAAGGGCCATCTTTTCAGTTACCTCTCCAAGCAAGGAATCGGCAATTACAATACCGATCGGCCCGATGATAACGTCTGCCTTGCGGCAAGCGACCACGACAGGGTTTTCTCCCGTTGCGGCACTCCCGGCTCCTGCCTTCAGCATTGCCGCCGTAGCTACAGCATTGGTGCCGATAGCAATCAGGCTTATATTCCTGAATCGTGCACATATTTCTTTGACAAGCTGGGCACCAAGCTGACCGCCTTGCCCGTCAATAATTATAATATTCATGATC
Source organism: Clostridia bacterium (assembly GCA_017520365.1). GTDB lineage: Bacteria > Bacillota > Clostridia > Oscillospirales > CAG-272 > Avispirillum. The sequence continues at coordinate 6,480 of JAFXFQ010000008.1, read as the reverse complement.
CACCTCAATAACAAGCTTAAATGATTATATCATAAAACTTAGAAACAGTCTACAACAATATTTGAATTATGTCTTCAGCAAATCAGCATTTTAATGTCAAACGTCACTCCGCGATCATTTAAATCAAGGCTGATTTTTGACGGCGGTTATGTTCATTCCCCATCCTTTGGCAGTCGGGAGAGAAATGCTATAGTCATGGGCAAGGACACCAATGCTGACGTAAAATACGCAAGAGGCTGTGATATCTCAATACCCCTGACCCCGAAAAAGCGGGGGAGGATAATGCAAAGGGGGATGAAAACAAGTCCGCTCTGCAGGCATGAGAGTATCAGGGCGGGGATGCTTTTTCCGATACTCTGAAAGAGCATGGTGGCCACCACTGAGATCGGCAGAAACATCAGAAAAACACACATTATCCTCAATGCCTCGCCGCCGATACCGACGACCTGCGCTTCCTTACGGAAAAGAGAGATGATCTGAGGAGCTGCCGCAAAGCAGGCCGCAGAGATGATGCCCATAAACGAGGCACCGAAGCCCAGTGTGAACCAGGTACCTTTTCTGACTCTTGAATATTTTTTCGCGCCGTAGTTAAATGCGGCAACGGGCTGAAAGCCCTGTCCGATACCGAGGCCGACGCTGAAGATAAGGCTTTGTGTTCTGCCAACGTACCCCATTGCCGCAATGGCGGCATCGCCGAAGGCCTTGGCCTGAGAATTGAGGACCATTGTGGAAATGCTGTTAAGTCCCTGTCTTGCAAGGCTTGGGAGGCCTGTGAGAACAATGTTCCTGATGGTACTCAGCTCCATTGCGATATGGCGAGGGGAAATGGTGCTTTGTGTCTTTTTTGCCAGAAAGACGGAGGAAAGTATTGCAAAGGATACATACTGCGAAAGCGCCGTTGCAAGGCCTGCTCCGTTGATACCCAGTTTGAATCCGAAAATGAACAGAGGGTCCAGCAGCATATTCAGTATTCCCCCTGTGCTTAGGCCGATCATGGCGAGGGCGGCCTTTCCCTCATAGCGGAGTATATTATTAAGAACACAGCTTGCGGTCATTGCCGGGGCGGCAATAAGGATCCATCTGCCGTAGTCCCTTGCGTAAGGCAGGATGGTATCCGTGCTGCCCAGCAGCCGCATAAGAGGGTCTGTCAGCATAAGTCCTGCTGTCATAATGAGAAGACCGCAAAGGAGGGATGCAAAAAAGCCTGTGGAGGCAAATCGGTTTGCTTTATCTATCTGCTTTGCGCCAAGCAGGCGGCTGATATGGCTTCCCGCTCCGTGGCCGAACATAAATCCGAAGGCCTGCAGAATAGACATAATACCGAAGACGATGCCGGTTGCACCGCCTGCGGCGAGAGATATGCGGCTGACAAAATACGAGTCCGCCATATTGTAAATATTGGTTATCAGCATACTGACGGTGGTCGGTATGCCAAGTCTCAATATGAGCCCCGAGACCGGAGTCTCGGTCATTTTTCTGAATTGGCTGTCAGCGCTTTGATGCGTAACCGCGCTCATTTTCTTATCTTCTTTCATTGTCAATGCTTTTTTAGCTGAAATTTATATCGTAACTGAATCCGAGGGAGAAGGGACAGCCCTTCTCCGGGTATTATATCACATTTTTTTGAAGAAGTCCACATCGGTGTTTTTGGGAAAAAATCTAAAATGCTCCCTCTGCTGTTGAATCTGCCGAAACGGAGATGAGATTTTTATAAAATCTGCGCAATCAAAAAACGTTGACAAAAATTAGTACGTGTACTATAATTTGTACGGAAACAAATTTCAAAGGAGGTTCACTTATGGCGCGAATCAATAAAAGCTCGTTGACAAAGCTTCAGATAATTCGGGTCGCATCCCGTCTTTTTTTGGAAAACGGATACACCAATACCTCTGCAAAGGACGTATGTAAAGAGCTTGATATAAGCCCCGGAAATCTTACCTTTTATTTTCCCACAAAGGAGCATTTGCTTTCAGAGCTTGTTGATATGCTTTGTACGTTCCAGTGGGAATTGATGGAGCAGGAGGCAAACGAGGGTCTTAGCTCCGTTATGGCAATCTGCCTTGAGCTGACCTCAATGGTCAGTGCTTGCGAGGAGGACGAGGTTATGAGAGACTTCTTCATTTCCGCATATACAAGTCCCTTGTGCCTTGATATAATCAGAAAAAACGATTCTGAGAGAGCGACTAAGGTCTTCGGTCAGTACCGCCCCGATTGGAGTGCAGAGCAATTTTTCGAGGCAGAGGTTCTTATATCGGGCATCGAATACGGAACAATGATGACAGCGGGCAACACCGTTCCTCTGGAAACGAGAGTAAGAGGAGCTTTGAAGGCTATTCTGACCGTCTACGGCGTACCCGAAGAGATACAGAAAACAAAGCTCAGCAAGGTATTTTCAATGGACTACAAGGGTCTTTCCGCGGAAATACTCAGAAAGTTCAGAGAATACGTTGAAGAAACAACGGAAAAAGCATTTGTAAAGCTGTTTAAGATATGATCATAAAATAATTACAAATAAATTTGTATTCAGTCCACGGAGGAAAAAAATGAAAAAAACAAAGAAAATACTCAGCATAGTACTTACATTGTTAATAGTACTGGGTATGATGCCGATGACAGCTTTTGCGGCCTCAAGATTCCCCGACCCTAACGGCGGTACGGTAAACGGATACAAAACCCTGAGCTGGGCCCTTACACCCGGGGCTACGGGCAGGGAGATGTATGAAAAAATCGAATCTGAAATCGTAAAAGGCGGCTATGTGAACAGCAATTTGAAGCAGCACACCTTCATATCCAAGGGCATACCCGCTTCTGCCGCATCTTTTAACGAAAACGATGCATATTTATGGCAGGAATGTGAAAGCAATGAGTTCACCGAGGGTACATACTATGTATACGGCTTCGGTTACGGAAAAAATGTAAATTATCTGGTAAGATATGAGTATATCGTAAACGTAAGCATCGGATATACTGTGAGCATCAACATTTCCGGCGCATCGGCCGCTGTTGTAATAAACGGAAGCAATTACAGCGGAGGAACATACGTTGTTAAGCCTGACAACAGTCTTTCCTTTACGGTGAGTGCAAATGCCGACAACACCCACATCCCCGATGTTACATTTAACAACGAAAAGCTCAGCGCAACCGGCGGCACCTACACTCTCTCAGCATCCGCAATTTCCACAGCTGCTGACAGAACCCTCAGGGTGACGTATTTCGATCACGATTGGCAAAACGGCTTCTGTACGAGAGAAGGCTGCAATGAATATCAGCCTGCACCTCTTTCAGGCGGCGTCTACCGGATCTCCAATGCAGGCCAGCTCTATTGGTTTGCACAGCACGTCAGCGCAGGCAACGTAACTGCAAACGCTGTCCTCACAGCAGATATCACCGTAAACGAGGGCGACCTTTCAGCTCTCAGCGGTCCCAAGGACGGTCTCAGAGCCTGGATGCCCATCGGAAAGGTATCAAATAATGAAACAAAGACCTATAACGGCACCTTTGACGGCGCAGGGCATACTATAAACGGACTTTACTTCTATACCGAGGCCCTCGAGGCAAGCAATGCCGGCCTTGTTGGCAAGCTTGGCAGAAACGGTGTTGTTAAAAACGTTACGATTGCAAGATCCTGGTTTGGCGCAACAAGCTATGCGGGCGCTATCGTGGGAGACCTTGAAGGCGGTACTGTTGATAACTGCCACAACGAAAGCTACGTTGGCGGTGCGGCACGTATCGGCGGTATCGTAGGTCACATTTCAAGCGGTACCGTTTCCAACTGTACAAACCGCGGCAGGGTCGGCTTCTACAAGGCAAACTCCGCCCTCTCCTTTGATTTTTCGTGCATCGGCGGTATTGCGGGCAACAACTCAGGCACGATCAGGATGTGCACAAACTACGCAGAGATAACCGGCGTTGGCGCAACACTTGTTGCAGGCATTGCAGGCCAGACAATGGACGGAAAGATTGAGTACTCCCTTAATATTGCAACAGTTAACGGCGAAACTCACACAGGCGGTATCAGCGGTTGGACGTATAACTCCGCCCTCACAGGCTGTGTAAACGTTGGTGAGGTAAACGGCACCTCATCCTCCGCAAGCCTTACCGGAGGCACAAACGGCGCAAGATTCTCTGACTGCTACTACGTAGGCAACAAGGCGACCGGCTATTTTGAAACGGTCAACGGTGCTGAAAAAATAACACTTGATCAGCTTTATTCAGGTGAGATCGGCTATAATCTCGGCTGGGGCCAGACCCTTGACGGCACTTCTCTCCCCTATCCCGGCGGCCCCGTGATCTATCGCTACTATACAAGCACAGGCTCCTTCGCTTATACAAACGATCAGGACTTTAACTGCTACCACAAGGACGGCACGGCAACCTGTATGGAGCCCGCTGTCTGCTCAGGATGTAAGATGGGATACGGTGAAAAGGATCCCTCAAATCACGTAGGATCTGATGACGGCTATTTCATTAACCCCGATGATCCTTCAACCCACTGCAAGGGATGCCCCTGCGGCGAAAAGACGAATATTGAAGATCACTCATGGGACAGAGAGACCGGCATCTGCCAAAAATGTAATGCAGCTTGCGGCGTTGATACAGAGCACGAGTGGAATCAAAACGGCGGCTACTGTCTCGGCTGTCAGGAGCTTATGCCCGCAGAGCCGGATACTGACGGCTTTTACAAGATCTCAACTCTTGGTCAGCTTATTTGGTTTGCAAAGCAGGTCAACAGCGGCCACAATACCATTAACGGAAAGCTGACAAACAATATCAGTGCACTTTATTACGTCTATAATAACTATGAGCCTATCGGAAAAACAGATGGCTTCGGCTCTGACGTTGAGGGCGGATTTGCAGGAATATTTGACGGACAGGGATATTATATCTACGGATTTGATCAGATGATGGCTCCCGATTCCGACGGTACATACGGAATCTTCGGCACCGTTGCTGACGGCGGCGTTGTCAGAAACCTCGTTCAGTACTCAGCCTATATGTCCCTTGGTGACGGTACCTATGATATCCGTGCAGGCCTTATTGCCGGTCAGGTATCCGAGGGCGGTCTCATTGAAAATTGCTATGTTAACGATGGAACTCTGGTGGCTCCCAACCGTGTTGCAGGCGGTATCGTAGGTCTCAATCTGGGTACCGTCAGAGGCTGCTATTCATATAACGTGAATATCTCAGCTCACAATAACCGTTTCGGTGGCATCGTCGGCGACTATCAGGGCGGAACTGTTATCAACTGCTTTACCACCTTTGGAACTATCGGAAGTACAGTAGCAAGCTGTACAGGTACCCTCATAAATTGTGAAGCAGGAGTGGAGGCAGCTCGCTTTGCAAGCGGCGAGATCGCATATAACCTTAACGGCGGTGTAACAGACGGAACACAGGCGTACTATCAGACTATCCCCGGGAACGCAGGCTCGATTCCTTCCCTTAATAAATCGGGAAAGACTGTATACGGCTTTGTAAACGATAAAATCCGTCTTTACTCAAACAGCTTGAGCTTTACTCTCAGCGAGAGCCTTACCTTTGGTGAAGGCGAGGAGCTGAATCTTCCCGTTGGTGCTACCGTAGTTCTTCCTGAGGGTGTTACCCTTGAAATACACGCGGATACAAAAGCAGAAGCGATCTTTACGGGAAGTGGCCACGCATATAGCGGCATCTGGAGCTATTATTCAGTGCACGACGTTCATTATCACTACCGTACCTGCGCCGTTGAGGGCTGCGAAGAGACTCAAAGGCTTGACGGCACGCACACAGGCGGCACGGCAGACTGTACCACCGAGTCTGTTTGTGATTACTGTAAAGCTTATTACGGCGGACTTGACGAGTTTAATCACGATTGGCAGGACGGTATATGCACCCGCTGCGGTACGGAAACCTCTGTGGTAGCTTGGGTAGACTCCAACGGCGACGGAAAGTATTCCCCTGATGAGGATGGATACAGTATGCTTAGTAATGCACTTTCGACAGGAGTAAGTGTAAAGCTGTACCGTGATATAAACGATTATTTCGGCGGTCTATCCCTTAACAATCAGAGCGTTACGGTAGACCTTAACGGTCACACTTGGAATGCAGGTACTCTCTCTCTCCAGATGTCCGAAAACGCAATTCTTACCATCACGGACTCTTCTCAGGATAAGAGCGGAGAGTTTATCGGCAAATTGATGATCCACGAGGCAGGAAACTCCATCGTTCTTGACGGCGTGACCGCAAAGCTTTCCTTCGTAGGCCTTTATAACGGCACTCTCGGTATTTGCGGCAGCATAGTTTCCGGAAGCGTTACACTCAGCGGCGGTGTATTGGACATCTCAGACGACGCATTGTGCACCGATCTGACTATAAACAACAACACGTCAACTGCGGTAACGGTAAATATTCCAAAAGGTCATACTCTCCTTGCAGGCTCTGTTGAAGTAACAGAGATCGCTGCAGGAGAAAGCGCAACTCTTTCAGCTCCTCACGAGCACAACT
>JAFXFQ010000007.1 GCA_017520365.1 Clostridia bacterium | reverse complement strand
ATAAGGGCACCTATATGTATACCTACTCTGATATTACCGATACAGCGGAATTCTGGGACTCTGAGTTTTCTGACGGAATGACGGCTGCAGAGTATCTTGACGGCCTTACTCTTGATGCGGTAAAGAACAACATTGCTGCCTCTGCTCTGTTTAAGGAGTATAAGCTTTCCTTCACAGAGGAGGAAAAGCAGCAGGTGGATAGCTACATAGATGAGCTTATCAAGGAGCTGGGTAACGGCTCAAGAAGCGAATTTAACAAGCTTTTGGGCGAATACGGTATCAACGCAAATATCCTTAAAAGCATTTGCCTTGAGGAGCAGAAGGCCGCGAAGGTGTATGAGTATCTCTACGGTGCAGGCGGACCCATGGCGCAGAACGATGAGGATTATGAAAAGTTTTATAAGGAAAACTATATCCACGTTCAGATGATATATGTTGAAAACATCAGCACCTACGCAACTGATGATGACGGAAACCGTGTTACCGATGAAAACGGATACTATATCATAGAAGAGCTTGAGGGTGAGGCAAAGGAAGAGAAGGATGCCAAGGTGAAGGCCGTTCAGGACGGCATAGCAGGCGGCGAGGACTTCAATGAGCTCTATGAGGAATATTCCGAGCTTAAGTATAAAAACGGTCAGTATTTCTCCCATCTTGCATCCTATGACGATATGAACTTCTATTACGGCCTTATTGCCAAGGTAGAGAACGCAGAGATAGGTGAGATAGTAACCGTTGAGTCTGAGATGGGCACCTGCATTATGAAAAAGCTGGAGCTGGACAGCGGCGCATGGAAAAACGAGGAAAACAAGGATTTCTTCGGCGATTTCAAGAGCCTTGTCAGCGAAAACGCATATCAGGCACTGATAGAAAGCTATTATTCTAATATTACCGTCGATGAATCCATAGTAAAAAAGTATTCCGTTAAAAATGTAATGCCTGCATACTTCTTCTGATAAAAAAGCTGTGCTGAGGCCCTGTATCCTTTCGGATACACGCCTCAGCACAGCTTTTTCAGATATTTTCATCCCAGAATCGCTCAAGGGCGGTGGCAAGAGAATAAGGGTCGCCCGTGTATTTTATATGCTTCCATGCCTTGGGAAACAGACGATAAATGTTGGGGTCGCCGTAGCGGTCGTCCACCAGTACCACAACGCCCCTGTCATCCTCTCCGCGGATAACTCTGCCTGCCGCCTGCTGAACCTTTATCATCGCAGGATAGGTGTAGGCGTAGTCCTTTCCGCCTTCGCGGGTCTTTTCAAAATAGTCTGCAAGGATGTTCTGCTCGGCGGTGATCTTTGGAAGTCCCGTTCCGATGATAATGGCGCCGATAAGTCTCTCTCCACGAAGGTCAACGCCCTCGGAGAATGCCCCGCCGAGAACGCAAAAGCCAACGATTCCCTCATCACTCTCAAAAAGAGAGAGGAATTTATTTCTGGCGGCGTGGCTCATGCCTCTCTCCTGCTTTACGGCGCGGATGTGTGGGGCGCATTCGGAAAACTCCTCGTAGACCATTTCCATATATTCGTAGGAGGGGAAGTATACGATGTAGTTGCCCTCATGAGCCTCCGTGGTCGCCATTATTATTTCCGCAATGTCGGGAACGCTCATCTCGCGGTCCTCGTAACGGGTGCTGACCGCGTCATAAGCAAATATGCAGAGGTTTTTTGGGTCGTAGGGCGAGTCAAGCTCAAGACAGGCGGCACCCTTCATTGCAAGCACGTCTGCAAAATAGTCCATAGGAGTGAGAGTGGCTGAGAACATAACGGTGCTTTTCGCAGCAAGCAGCATTTGCGAAAGAAGAGGGGAGGGGTCAAGGCACCGTATCTCCATCTTCAGCTCAGGGCCGATAAGCTCTGCATAAAAGGCAAAGCCCCGGTCAAATAGGCTTGCGGCACGCAGAAAATCTCCTGCCGCAGTAACGGATTCCTCAAGAATGACCGCCGCCTCATCATCCCTTGCCGCTTCCTTTGCGGCGCGGATAAACTGTGACAGCGATTCGGGAAGACCTGATACCATCCGCTCGGAAAGATAGTAGCCCACCCTCTCTCCTGAGGCATCCTGATGCTCCTCTGTCCTGCAAAGGGCAGTAACCTCCTTAAGCTTTCCGATAACCGCGCCGATGCCGTCCAATAGGGCGGTGTTTTTCGTGATAACAGGACTGTCCGTCCTGAAAAGTCGCAAAAACGGCTTTGCCGAAAGGGTGGCCGAGTACATTTCACGGGCACGGTCGGGCAGATTGTGAGCTTCGTCAATAAGAAAGGCGTATCGTCCCCTTTTTTTCTCAAAGTATCGCCTGAAGCGCACGGAGGGGTCGAAAACGTAGTTGTAGTCGCAGATGATGACCTCGCAGTATTCGCTTGCATCAAGGGAGAGCTCGTAGGGGCAGACACGGTTTTTCTCCGCCGCTTTTTGAACGGCGGCGGTGTCAATAACGGGGCCCGACTCCAGAAGTGCTAACAGCGCTCTGTCTCGCCGCTCCTCGTAGGAGAGCTTTTCGATCTCACCCATAAGGGGGCAGATACGGCAACGGCTGACTCCCGCAGGTACCTTTAAGGATACCATAGGGCAGTAGCGCTCCTTTGCCATAACGAAAACGCAACGGAGTGCAGGGGCAGAGGCCGCCATTTCACGGACAGCATCAGCCGCAGCATTGCCCGTAACGGTCTTTGCCGTAAGATAGAATATTTTGTCACACTCGCCGCTTCCCATGGCACGAAGGGCAGGGTAAAGTGCGGAAATAGTTTTTCCGATGCCCGTTGGTGCAGAAACAAGGAGCTTTTTTCCACCCTTCACTGCCCGATAGCAATCGTTAATAAAATCCCGCTGTGCCTCTCGAAGCTCGCAGTAGGGAAAGGGCATCCTTTCAATAAGGGGCATTGAGAAAAGCTGCCTTTCCGCCTCCTTATCAATAAAGGGTATAGCTCTGTCAAGAAGGGCAGAGGACATTTTTTCAAGGAAGGGAAGGTCCATATAGCATTCGCAGGTCTTGAGGTCGCCACGGTTTTCCTTCATATAGGTCATACGCACGTTGACCCCTGCGAGGTTTTTTTCAAGTGCAAGCATATAGGCGCAAAGTGTACATTCTGCAACGAAGGTGCTGTCGCTTTTGGGGGATGATCTTGAGGTTATTCTGCCCCGCTCCTTGATCTTTTCAATAGTCCAGCGCCCGTTAGCCTCCCAGATAAGGTCGGCAAAGCCCGAAACGGTTAGTACACGCACCCCCATATTCCGCTCAAAGGAGAGAGGTCGCCTGATGTCAGCCTCCGGCGAGGCCTCATTTCCCTCGCGAAAGCTCAATCCTTGCAGCGCACTTTTCTTTGTTCTCGCAAAGAGGGCTACCTCTTCGGCGGCAATGGTTATTCTGTTGTTTTCTCGGTCAACTGTGATTATCATATATGCCGCCTCCTTTTTTTATCATTTTATCATAAGAGGGGTAAAAAATCCACAATATCTTGAATATTTGAAAGAAGTATGATAAAATGAATCAACGAAATATAAAGGAGATCGGACCAATGGAAAACGAAAGAAAGCTTATATGCCCCGGCGATTATGGCAATAATGCGGCTTGCGATGCAAGGAGATGCGAGTTTGATATTATGAACGAGCAGATCTTTTATACCGAGGGCACAGACGTAGCTATAGATTTTATCGGTGACTCTATCACTCATTTTATGGAGCATTGCCAGTATTATAATAAGTACGGCTTTGTTATCAACCGCGGTATCGGCGGAGACGAGACTCAGTTCATCGACTTCCGCTTTGATGCAGACGTTATTCAGCTGAAGCCCCGTCTTTGCATTATGT
>JAFXFQ010000071.1 GCA_017520365.1 Clostridia bacterium | reverse complement strand
GCGCCTTTTTCGACAGTCTGGGTGGCACCTTCCGTAGAAGGTGCCGCTGTTATATAAGGGAAAGTGAGGTGCTTTCATGCAACACAGAATCATCCGTGAAATAACAGATTTCATATTCGTAGAAAACGAGCCCGAGAAGGCTGATATCATCTTTCTTCCCGGCGGCGCCCACTCAGAGGTGCCTGAAAAGGGAGCTGAGATATATAAAGAGGGATACGCACCTCTCGTTCTCCCTTCGGGAAAGTATGCAATAAATACGGGTGCCTTTTCGGGCGTGCTGACAAAGAGAGACATTTATAACGGCGCCTATGCCACGGAATGCGAGTTTTATAAAGACGTTCTTATGAAAAACGGTGTGGAGGAGAAGAACATTGTTTGCGAGGACCGTGCCACCTTTACTAAAATGAACGCTGTAAATTCAAGAAGAATAACCGACGGTCTGGGGATGGATATCAAAAGAGCCATCATCTGCTGCAAATCCTTTCACGCCCGCCGATGCCTGATGTATTACAGCTTTGCCTATCCCGACACAGAGCTTTATATTTGTCCGACAGACGTTGACGGTATCAGCCGTGAAACGTGGCACCTTTATCCCGATGCCACAAAAACCGTAATGGGCGAGCTATCAAAGGCAGGAGGACAGCTAACACTTGAAATGAATGAATTCCTGGGCTTTTGCTGAATTATTCGGCAGTTTCCACAATACAGAGCGGGGCAATTTTCGGTCATAATCACCATTTGAAAGAAAACCGATATTTTGATATAATGAAATTGCGAATACGAGCTTGCGGTTTCGTTATTATAAAAGAAAGCGGTAGAAGAATGGCAGTAAAGCACTTGGTTGGAGATCATATAACGTATAAGCACAACGGCATTTGTGAGATAAAAAGCATCACAAGGCAGGATTTTGGCATAATGGGAGGCAGAGAGTACTACGAGCTCGTTCCTGTTTATGAAAATAAGACTGTGATATTTGTGCCTACGGATTCAGAGAAGCTCACAGCGGAGATGCGTCACGTTCTTTCAAAGGATGAGATCGACGTGATCATATGCAGATCCGATGCTGAGGATCACGTGTGGAAAACAGACGCAAAAGAGAGAGCTTCGGAAATGGAGGAAATACTGGAAAGCGGTGACCGTGCAAGAATACTGTGGGTCATAAAGGTGCTTTCTCTGTATAAAAAACAGCTTGAAGCTGTAAAAAAGAAAATGTACGCAAGTGATGAGAGAGTTCTTTCAACTGCACAAAAGATCATAACAGAGGAGTTTTCCTTTGTCCTGGGAATAGAAAAAGAGCAGGTCGTTCCTTACATCCTTGAAAAGCTTGGAAAGTGAATGTGAAAAGCCGTTGCAAAATGATTGTTGCAACGGCTTTTTTGTATCCGGTTTGGGGCCTAAAGAAAAAGAGCATATACTAAATTCCTTTTTGGCCTCATATAATGAAGCAATATGGAGGTGGTCAGATGGACAACGTAAAGGAAAGACCCGAATGCTCGGGAAGAAGAAAAACGCGCAGTTCTTGGGCAGTGGAATTCAAAAAAAGCGGACTTTCACCATCGGAGGTTGAGAAAAGCCGTGAAAGATACGGAAAAAACATCCTCTCAAAAAAAACACAGGAAACCTTTGTTGCACGCTTTTTGAAAAGCTTCGGAGATCCTATAATCAGGATCCTTCTGGGTGCTCTTGTTATAAATACCGTAACAAGCCTTGGCCGTATCAATTGGGCAGAAACCCTGGGCATTGCGGCGGCAATACTTATCGCCACCCTGGTTTCTACCATATCGGAGCATTCGTCCTCGCTTGCTTACAGCCGCCTTTGCCAGGGGGCAGATAAGGGGAAATGTACCGTGATAAGAGGGGGAGTTGCCCGTGAGCTCGCCCCTGCGGATATCGTTGTGGGGGACAGAGTACTTATCATTCAGGGAATGTCCATACCGGCAGATGGAGTCCTTAACGAGGGAGAGGTGTATTGTGATCAGGCATCGCTGACAGGAGAAAGCCGTGAGGTGGCAAAAAGATCATCGCTGCTTTACTGTGCCGAGCCGGAGACATATGCCTTCGATCTCCACAGTGAAAGTCAACTTTTCGGCGGTACCCTTGCCGTGCGCGGAGAAGGTGAAATGACAGTTCTGAGAGTTGGAGACCGCACATTTATGGGCGAAATAGCGGGAGATCTACAGGAGTCCTCCCGCCCAAGCCCGTTGAAAAGACGACTTTCCGACCTTGCTTCATCTATTGGCTTTCTGGGATACCTCGGAGCTTTTATGATAGCATTTGCCTATCTGTTTAATTCATTCTTTATAGATTCGGGAATGGATATGGCTCTTGTGCGGGAAAGGCTTTCCGATACCCCGTTCCTTATCTCGGAAATACTTCGTGCAGTAACCGTTGCGGTTTCCGTTGTTGTGGTAGCCGTGCCGGAGGGGCTGCCTATGATGATAACTGTGGTGCTTTCCTCAAATATGAAAAAAATGATGCAAAACGGAGTCCTTGTGCGCCGTCTTGTCGGCATTGAAACTGCGGGAAATCTTAGTATTCTTTTTACCGATAAAACGGGCACCCTCACTACAGGAAAAATGAAGGTGGTAAAGGCTTTGGGTGCCGATTGGGAGGCAGGCCTTGAAAAAAGCGGTGCTGTACCTAACATAAAACTGATCTCAAAGGGTATCGCCGCCGCATGCACCCCGAATTCAAGTGCAACGGAAAAGGCACTGTACGCTCTTTGCAAAACGGGATCAAGCCGTAAAAGCCGACTTCCGTTCAGCTCGGAAAATAAGTTTTCCGCAGGCCTTTGTGATGACGGACAAAGCTTCTTTGCCGGAGCTCCCGAGGTTCTCCTTTCCCATTGTTCCTCACGGTACGATAAGGAGGGAAGGGTTGTTCCAATGCACAGCTCCGATCTCAGGGAAATAGCAGATAAGCAAAAATCGCTTGCAGATAATGCCTGCAGAGTACTGTGTATTGCCGTCGGTGATATGAATAGCTTTGAAGAGGCTAAAAATAAAAGGCTGTCGGACATTACTTTTCTTGCTCTTCTTGCAATAAGAGACCCTGTGCGGCGCGATGTACGCCGATGTGTAAAGGATTGCCATGCGGCAGGTATACAGGTGGTAATGGTAACCGGAGATAACCTGAATACCGCCGAGGCGGTGGCAAGAGAAACAGGGATAGTAACGGATGAAAAGCATGTGATTCTCAGCGCAGACCGCTTGCATAAAATGACTGACGATGAGCTGAAAAGCATCCTCCCGCGGCTTGCTGTAGTATCAAGAGCCCTCCCGTCAGATAAAATTCGCCTGGTGCGAGTGGCGGAGGAATGCTCTCTCGTGGTGGGTATGACGGGAGACGGAATTAACGATGCGCCTGCCCTGAAGGCGGCGGACGTGGGCTTTGCAATGGGTAGCGGAACGGATATCGCAAAGGATGCGGGAGATATAGTTATAACTGACGATTCCTTTACCTCCGTGACCCGTGCCGTGCTGTACGGAAGAACAATATTCCGCTCTATTCGTAAATTCATAGTATTTCAGCTTCTTATGAATCTTTCCGCCATGGGAATATCCCTGATAGGCCCATTTGTGGGTATAGACAGCCCCGTTACCGTTATTCAGATGCTGTGGGTAAACATAATAATGGATACATTGGGCGGCCTTGCCTTCGCCGGAGAGCCTGCAATGAGAAGCTATATGCTGACTAAAAGCCCGCCCAGCGAGGAAAAGCTCATCAATGGATCTATGCTGTCACAGATACTCATAACGGGAGGCTATACCCTTGCTCTTGGGCTCTTTTTTTTGAAAAGTCCCTACGTGAGAGCCGTTTTCGGTGGTAGTGATCTTTATTATCTCACTGCTTTTTTTGCAATGTTCATCTTTTGCGGCATCTTCAATTCCTTCAATGCAAGAACGGAATCTGTGAATATTCTGTCTTGCATTGCCGGAAATAAGCCATTCATATTCATTATGACTCTGGTGGGAGTTGTGCAGCTCCTTATCATATATTTCGGAGGGGAGGTGTTCCGCTGTACTCCCCTTGCCCCCGTCCATCTTCTGTAT
>JAFXFQ010000006.1 GCA_017520365.1 Clostridia bacterium | reverse complement strand
GGAGTGCATGCCGGGGTCATCGGCAACGCCGATGACAAAGCCGCCGTTAACGCCTGTATAGCCTGAAACGAAAAGGGGGTCTGCGGCAACGTTGAGGCCAACGTGCTTCATCGCGCAGAATGCGCGTCCGCCGCCGATGGCGGCACCGTATGCAGCCTCAAAGGCTACCTTTTCATTGGGCGCCCACTCTGCATACATCTCGTCGTATTTAGCGGCAAACTCTGTGATCTCTGTACTGGGAGTGCCGGGATAGCTGGATATAAAATGTACTCCCGCCTCGTAAAGTCCTCTCGCCACAGCTTCGTTGCCGAGCATAATTCTCTTCATATATGATCAAACCTTTCTTTATGTACTGCACTTAAATGGATATAGTACACCATATTAATATACATAGTAAATTATATAGCTTTATCCCCCTAAAGTCAATACCGCAGACCGCGGTTGTTCTCCTTAATCCCCTATTATTTGTTATTTTTCCCTTGCAATGATACAGCATCCGGCTGAATCGGAGCTTGGGTGAGGAAACCTGCATTCACACCGCCGTAGGGGAGGGGTTCTCCCTCCCGCCTGTCTGCCCGATAAACAATAGTCTGCAGAAATACTCGTCAACGGCGAAACGCAAACATACCCGCAGGGCAAAACTAAAGAGCAATTCCGATATTTTTCGGAATTGCTCTCTTTTTATATCAACATTATTTTGCGTCGTTCTGGCGGATAGCCACTCTTCTGATCTTTCCGCTGATGGTTTTGGGAAGCTCATCCACGAACTCAACGACACGGGGATACTTGTAGGGTGCGGTATGCTCCTTGACGTAGGTCTGGATCTCCTTTTTCAGCGCGTCGCTGCCTTCCTTGCCCTTAACGAGGACGATGGTTGCCTTGACGATCTGGCCTCTGATGGGATCGGGAACAGGGGTAATGGCGCACTCAAGAACGTATGGAAGCTCCATGATGACGCTTTCGATCTCGAATGGTCCGATACGGTAGCCGGAGGACTTGATAACGTCGTCAGTACGTCCCACGTACCAGATATAGCCCTCCTCATCCATCCAGGCGGTGTCTCCCGTATGATAGTAGCCGTCGTGCCAAGCCTCCTTAGTGTGCTCGGCGTCGCGGTAGTATTCGAGGAACAGTCCGGGAGGGGTGCCATCCTTGGTGCAGATACAGATCTCGCCTGTTTCACCTGTGGGACAGGGAGTGTCATCGGGACGGAGGATACAGAGCTTATACATGGGAGAGGGTCTTCCCATAGAGCCGGGACGGGGCGTTGTGCCCACGAGATTGCAGATGGAAAGGGTGGTCTCAGTCTGGCCGAAGCCCTCCATGATGGTAAGTCCCGTTGCCGCCTTGAACTGATAGAATACCTCGGGGTTCAGAGCCTCGCCTGCGGTCGTTATATACTTGAGGCTTGAAAGATCGAACCTTGAAAGGTCCTCCTTAACGAAGAAGCGTAGCATCGTGGGAGGTGCGCAGAAGGTGGTGATGCCGTATTCCTTAAAGAGAGGAAGAATATCGTTTGCATCGAACTTTTCAAAGTCGTAAGCGAACACGCAGCCCTCGCAGAGCCACTGACCGTAGAGCTTGCCCCAGAGAGCCTTGCCCCAGCCTGTATCGGAGATGGTGAAGTGGATGCCCTCGGGATCAACGTTATGCCAGTATCTTGCCGTGATATAGTGGCCGATAGCATAGGTGAAGCTGTGGGATGCGATCTTGGGATAGCCTGTTGTTCCCGATGTGAAGAACATGATCATGGGCTTTTCGCCGCAGGCTGTGGGAACTCTCTCAAGGGTATCGGGGTATGCCATAAATTCGCCGTCGAAATCGTACCAGCCGTCGGCCTTGCCGTGGGCCATAAAGAGCTTTACGGGCTCCTTTGCGGTCTTTGCCGCCGCCTCGGCGTGGATATGAGTTTCGCCGTCTCCTGTGCAGACGATGGCGGAAACGCCTGCCGCATTGAAGCGGTATTCAAAGTCGTGCTCAACAAGCTGATGAGTTGCGGGGATAGCGATAGCTCCAAGCTTGTGAAGCGCAAGGATAGTTACCCAGAACTGCCAATGGCGCTTGAGGACCAGCATTACGCGGTCGCCCTCCTTCACGCCCATTGCGGTAAAGTAGTTTGCGGCGCGATTGGAAAGGTCACGAAGCTCACCGAAGGTGAAGCGGCGCTCATTGCGATCCTTATCAAGATGGATCATAGCCACCTTATCGGGGCACTTTTCAGCGATAGCGTCAACTGTGTCGTATGCGAAGTTATATTTATCAAGATCCTTGAAGCGGATATCCTTAAGGAGTCCGTTTTCTGCCTCGTCGCACTCGATGAAATTCGCCACAACGGGATTTTCGGGGAGCTTATGGAGGGGCGTGGTCTTTTCTTCTATCTTTACGGCATCGTCTGCCATATCGTAGGTAGCGTCGCCGCGGTTCATAACGACTGCAAGGAAGGTGCAGTCAGCGCCGCCTGTTGCGATCATGCCGTGGGGGAGTGCGGAATTATAGTAGATGGAATCGCCAACGTTAAGGACCTCTGTTTTGCCGTCAACTACGACCTTGAGAGATCCCGAAAGGACCAGGTTAAACTCCTGACCGTTGTGCTTGGCTGTTTTGATTGGGGCACTCTGCTCCTCCTCGGAGTAGCGTGCGGTAACGCAGAAGGGCTCAGCTATCTTATCCTTGAACATAGAAGCGAGGTTTTTATAGTCGAAGCCTTTTCTGCGGGCAATGGGAAGACCCTCGCCCTGTCTGTTTACGGTGTACTCGGAAAGAGTAGGGCTCTGACCCTTGAGAAGGTCTGTGGGATCGGCACCCAGACGGTTTGCGCACTTGTAGATAAAGGTGAAGGTGAAATCGGTCTCACCCTCTTCAAGCTGCTTGTAGGCCTCAACGGTGACGCCTGTGCAGGCGGCCATTTCTTCTACAGATACCTCACAGCTCTCGCGGAGCGCTCTGATTCTCTGGGCGACCTCGGCGATCGCATTTGTCATAGTTTTTTCCATGGTATTTGCTTCCTTTCATAGGGAAATAGAGTGAGTATTCTTTGAGGCAAACAAAAAAGCTCGCCTCAAAAAGCTTTGAGACGAGCTGTAATAAACCCGCGGTACCACTCAAATTGCACATTTGTGCCACTCTGGGACTCTATCAAGTCCTTTGCCGTTACGTGGCAAATACGGAGAGGCTTACTGTAGTTCAGCCCTCGGCTCAGAAGGGATAGCACCCGCCCTGCATACCTGCTCACACCACCCGCAGGCTCTCTGTAATACGTTAAGCGTTAGCCGTCTTCATCACAGCCTTTATTGATATTAGAATTATATACCCGTGAATATTTTGTGTCAATAGAAACTTTAACTTTCTGCGATTTATACAAAAAAGGCAAGTCCTTTGTTGTGCTATTTGCTG